>NZ_JBEYJU010000099.1:0-33015 GCF_040703965.1 Streptomyces sp. NPDC006655
GTCTTGTGGCGGAGCCACCTGGCCCGCCACCCCGTGCGTCGAGCGTGCGTGCCGGGCGTCGCGACGCCGCGGAGATCCATCAGAAGGGCCCTAGGCCCGCACGGGGCCCGCCGGCCGAGGCGGGCCGGCGGGCGGCGGCGTCAGGGCCGGGCCGGGGTCCGGCCGAGGGCCGTGGCCATGCGGTGCACCGCTTCCGTGACCACCTCCGGTGAGGTGGCCAGGTTGAGCCGTACGTGTCCGGCGCCGCCCGTCCCGAAGGGGATCCCGGAGTTGACGGCGACCCGGCCGCGTTCGAGGAACGTCTCGGCCGGATCGTCGCCGAGTCCGAGGGCGCGGCAGTCGAGCCAGGCCAGGTAGGTGGCCTCGGCGGGCCGGTACCGGATCTCCGGGATGTGCCGGTCCAGCAGCGCGGCCAGCAGCCGCCGGTTCTCGTCGAGACCCGCGAGCAGTGCGTCCAGCCAGGCGGTGCCGTCGGTCAGCGCGGCCGTGTGGGCGAGGACGCCGACATGGCTCGGGCCGTGGCTCACCTCCTCCGGCAGCCCGGCGAGGTCGGCGGCGGCCCCGGGGCCCGCCACGGCGAGCGCGGCCTTGAGTCCCGCCAGGTTCCAGGCCTTGGACGCCGACATCAGGGACAGCCCGCGCTCCGCGCCCGGCACGCTCAGGTACGGCACGAAGCCGACGCCCGGGGCGGTCAGCGGGGCGTGGATCTCGTCGGCGACGACCCGCACCCCGTACCGCTCGGCGAGGGCGGTGACGGCGGTGAGCTCCTCGGCGGTGTGCACGGTGCCGGTCGGGTTGTGGGGACTGCACAGCAGATAGGCGGCCCGGCCACCGCCGAGACCGTGGAACGCGGCCCGCAGGACGTCCGGCTCGATGCGCCCGTCGGGGCCGAGCGGGGCCTCCACCACCCGCCGGTCGAGGTGCGTGACGAACTGGTAGAACGGCGGGTACACGGGCGAGTTGACCACGACCGGGTCACCGGGCCCGGTCACCAGCTTGAGCATCTCGACGACCCCGAGCATCACGTCGGGAACGATCGCGGTGCGGGTCACGTCGAGTCCGTCGAAGTCCCAGCGTTCCGCGGCGAACGCGGCGAGCGCCTCGGCGTAGGCGGTGCCCGCGGGATAGCCGGTGTCCCCGAGTTCCATCGCGTCGTTGACCGCGCGGACCACCGGTTCGGCCAGCGGCACGTCCATCTCGGCCACCCACACCGGGAGCACGTCCTTCGGGTAGGTGCGCCATTTCATGCTGGTACGACATCGCAACCGGTCGAGGGTGAGGGCGCGCAAGGGGTTCGGTTCGCCCGGATTCTCCTGCGGGGTGCTGGTCATGGGGTCAAGATAGGCGGCCGCGGCCGGCCCCGGAACGAGGCGGACGGTCACGTCGCAACGCCACCGGATCGTAAAGATCACCGTCCTCGTGAACGCCGGTGCGGCGGGACTCGTATGAAGAGCCGGGCGCTCGACGACCGGAGGGCCCCGCGGTGGTGGCACCGCGCGTTCGGGGTTCGGGAGCCATGGATGAGGCACGCACGACGACGGGTCGTCCGGCGGGGTACACAGCTGGCGGCGGTCGGCGGACTCCTTCTGGGAGGTGCGATGGTCACGACGGCCATGGCGAGCGAGACTCCCGGCACGACCGCCGTCCCGTTCAGTTCCGCCACGCAGACCGGTGACACCGGTGCCACGCTGGTGGCGAAGCTCGGCACGGCCCGCACGGCGGGCAGCTGGATCGGCGCCGACGGCAAGCCGGTGGTCGCGGTCACCGACGAGCGGGCCGCGGCCGCGGTGAAGCGGGCGGGCGCCGAGCCCAAGATGGTCGCGCACAGCATGAACGAGCTGAAGGCGGCCACCGCCGCGCTGCGTGCCGCGCCCCGGGTGGCCGGGACCGCCTGGGCGGTGGACTACCGGACCAACCGGGTGATGGTGGAGGCCGACAGCACGGTCTCCGCCTCCGACTGGTCGGACCTGAGCCGGGTCGCGGCGGGCATCGGCAGTTATGTGCGGATGCAGCGCTCCGCGGGCACGTTCACCCCCCGGCTCAACGGGGCGCAGCCGATCCTGTCGACGGGCGGCCGGTGTTCGGCGGGGTTCAACGTCACCAACGGGACGACCGACTTCATCCTCACCGCCGGGCACTGCGGCCCGGCCAACACCGTCTGGTTCGACGAGGGCCAGGGCGGCAACGAGCAGCTGGGCACCACGATCAACACGCAGTTCCCCGGCAACGACTTCTCACTGATCCAGTACGCGAACGGGAAGGCCGGCGACAACGCCGACGTGGTCGCGATCGGCAACGGCCAGGGGGTGCACATCACCGGGGCCGCCGATGCGACGGTCGGGCAGAAGGTGTTCCGCAGCGGCAGCACCAGCGGCCTGCACGACGGCACGGTGACCGCGCTCAACGCGACCGTCAACTATCCGGAGGGCACGGTCACCGGGCTCATCCAGACCAACGTGTGCGCCGAACCGGGCGACAGTGGCGGGCCGTTGTTCTCCGACGGGATCGCGCTGGGGATGACCTCGGGCGGCAGCGGCGACTGCACGACGGGCGGGGTGACGTTCTTCCAGCCGGTGACGCGGGCGATGGCCGCGCTGAACGTGCAGCTGATCGTCTCGAAGCAGGCCGCCGCCGGGGCACAGGGCGCCTCGGCCGCGCCGTCCACGTCGGCCACCCACAGCGCGATCGCGCCGAGCGCGGCCTCGCCGGGCTCGGCCGCGTCGGTCGGCACCTCGCAGGACACCAGCCTGGCCGCCCGGCTCACCGACACCCGCAACGTCGGTCCTGGCCTGCTGGTGATCGGGGGCAGCCTGATCGCCCTCGTGGGGACCCGCTTCTTCCGCGCGGAACAGGAACGCAAGGCGTACCAGCGCTACTACTCGGCGACGTGGGGCTGACGGAGGCCGGGGGGAGACCGCGAGAAGGGCACCCGGTCGGTGCGGGTGCCCAGGGGCGTCGGTCAGGCCGCCTGATCCGGCTGGTGCGGGGTCGCCGCCGCCCATTCGAGGACGAGCCGCTGGTACTCCTCGCGCTGCTCGGTGCTCAGTGTCCCGCCCGACCGGAGCCACAGGGCCCGGATCTCCTCGTTGACCTCGTCGGCCGATCGCTCGGTGACGGCTTCAACAGTGGTGGACATGGTGTGAAGCATATGCCGCTACGCGTGAAGGCGCCGTGAGTAAGTACGACCGATACGGACATATCGGACCGTGTTACTCATCACGTCAACATGTAAAGGGGACGCATCAGTTCAGCCCCCGGCCCCGCCGAGTACCAGCACCTGGATCGCCAGCACGGCGGCGCCCCGCGCCCAGTCGTGGAAGTCGGAGACCTTGGTCTCCAGGCGGATCGGGGCGGCGAGCGGATGCCGGTGGGCGCGCACGGCGTCCCACACCGTGTCCCCGGCCACATCCATCAGGCCGACCCCCTCCCCGGCGAGCAGGATCTTCTGCGGCATCGCGAAGTTGGAGATCTGGGCGAGCAGGGTGCCCAGCGCCCGGCCGGCCTCGCCGATCACCCGTGCGGCCATCGGCTCCCCGGCGGCGGCGCCGGCCAGGATCTCCTCGTACGACGCGTCACGGCCGGTGGCGGCCCGGACCTGGTAGCGGATGCTGGGGACGGTGAGCAGGGACACGGCGCTGCCGCGCTCGCCCTGCGGGGTGAGCGGACCCCGCGGATCGATGATCCAGTGCAGGCCGAAGCCGCGGTCCTCCTCGGCGTAGGGGACCCGCCTGCCGCCGAGCACCAGGCCGTAGCCGATCCCGGCGCCGATGGTCAGGACGACGAAACGGTCGAGTCCGCGGCCGGCGCCGAACCAGGTCTCGGCCTCGACCAGGGCGGCCACGTCGTTCTCCACGACGACCGGCAGCCCGGTGCGTCGCCGCACCAGTTCGGCGAGCGGGACGTCCCGCCACCGCAGGTACGGCGACTCACCGACCACCGCGTGCGCCCGCACGAATCCGCCGACGCCGATGCCGAGGCCGGCCACGGCGGGGTGCCGGCCGGCCAGCTCGGCGGTCATGGTGGCCACCAGGTCGGCGACATACTCGGGATCGTGGCTGGTGAGGGGGCGGTCGAGGCGGGCGACGATGTCGCTCCTGAGGTTGGTGACGACTCCGTAGACCATCTCCTCAGTGATCTTGAAGCCGAGGAAGGAGCGGGACTCGGCGACCACGTCGAGCGGCTGCGAGGGGCGGCCCTGACGGCCCTCCGGGGCGCCCGCCCAGGGAGCCTCGACGAGCAGGCCGGACTCGATGAGCGGCTTGGTGAGGCGGGTGAGGCTGCCCTGGGAGAGGTTCAGTCGGCGGGCCAGTTCGGTGCGCGACAGCGGCCCGTGGACGAGCACTTCGATCGCCACGGAACGCTCCGCGGGGCTCAGCGGCAGCCAGTCGGTCACGGCACCCCTTTTCTTCCGACACTGAAGTAACCGGACCACCCTACTGTGCGCCGGATGCGCCGGAGAAGCGCCCGCCTGCCACCTTTCCTACTTCTCTCCGCCCCTTGACGGCATGATTCTTCCGCAGCAAAAGTAACCACCATGACTTTCTCACTCGGCATAGTCGGTGCCGGCCAGTTCTCCGGCCAGTTCGCCACGCTGTTCCAGGCCCATCCCGGCGTCGGCGACGTGTACGTCACCGACCTGCTGCCCGAGCGGGCGGAACAGCTCGCCGCCGCCCAGAACCTGGCCGGCACCTTCCCCTCGTACGACGCCATGCTGGAGTCCGGTGTCGACGCGGTCGCGATCTTCACGCAGCGCTGGACGCACGGCCCGCTGGTGCTGCGGGGCCTGAACGCGGGCAAGCACGTGTACTCGGCGGTCCCGATGGCGATCACGACGGAGGAGATCGCGGCGATCATCGACGCGGTCAAGGCCACCGGACTGACGTACATGATGGGCGAGACCAGCCAGTACAACCCGGCGACCGTGCACGCCCGCAACCAGATCGCCGAGGGCGCCTTCGGGCGGCTGTTCTACGCCGAGGGCGACTACGTCCACGACATGGACCTCGGCTTCTACGACGCGTACCGCTACAGCGGCGGCGAGAACTGGAAGGCGACCGCCAGCTATCCCCCGCTGCTGTACCCGACGCACGCGGTGGGCGGGGTGCTCGGCGCCTGGGGGACCCACGCGGTGAGCGTGTCCGCGATCGGCGTGGTGGACGAGCGCGGAGACGGCGTCTTCGACAAGGACGTCAGCCAGTTCGGCAACGACGTGTCCAACGCCACCGCGTTGTTCGAGGTCGCGGGCGGCGGGTCGTTCCGTACGAACGAGTTCCGGCGGGTGGGCTATCCGTCCCACATCCGCGAATCGCGCTTCCGGTTCTTCGGGACCGAGGCCAGCATGGAGCAGCTGGCGACGGTCGCGCTGTGGCAGGACAAGAAGGGCGTGCAGGACATCAGCGAACTGCTCGAACCCAAGCCGACCATGTCACCTGACGATCCTTCGCTCCAGCACATCGCACCGGAGCTGCGGGCGGCCTTCACCTCCGGGTCGGCTCCGGTGCACGACCGGACGCGGCTGCCGCGCGAGTTCGACGCACTGCACAACGGGCACGAGGGCAGCCACCACTTCCTGGTCGACGACTTCGTGACGGCTGTGAACGCACGCACACTGCCGTCGGTCAACGCGTGGGTGGCCGCCCGCTACACCCTGCCGGGCATCATCGCGCACGAGTCCGCGCGGCAGGGCGGGGCCAGGCTGGAGATCCCGGACTTCGGGGACGCCCCGGAGAGCTGAGCCCCTCGGGACCGGCCGGGTGCCGTCAGGTGCCCGGCTTGCGGCCGTAGACGTAGACGTCGTCGCCGGTCTTCAGCAGCGACCAGTACTTCTTGGCGACGGTGGGGGTCATGTTGACGCAGCCGTGCGAGCCCGGCGGGTTCCACATGCTGAGGTTCACCGAGTGGAAGGCCTGGCCGCCGTCGAAGAACTGGCTGTAGGGCATCGGCACGTTGTAGACCGACGAGACGTGGTGGAGGTCACGCCAGTAGATCTTCTTCAGGCCGGTGCGGGTCACGAAGCCCTTGCGGCCGGTGCGGACCGGGACGGGACCGTAGACCAGCCTGGTGCCGTCCTGGATCCAGCTCAGCTGGAGGGTGAGGTCGACACAGGCGATGCGGCCCTTGTTCGTGGGGCACCTGCCGTCCTTGTTGGGGTTGTTCCCGACGGCCTTCTGCTTGTTCATCAGGTCCATCACTCCCCAGGTGACGGAACCCGCGTAGCCCACGGCAGGTGTGATGCCGTGCTTGTTCTGGAATGCCTGGATCGCCTTGCAGTCGGCGGTGGACTGCCTGCCGTCGACCGGCCGGCCGAGGAACTTCTCCACCTGCTTCTGGTACGGGCCGGCCTGGGTGGTGCAGCTCGCGGCCTGCGCCGGTGCGGCGGAGAAGGCGAGCGCGAGCGGCGCGACGAGCCCGGTGAGCCCGACCGCGACGGCGCTTCTTCTGCGTATGTCCCCCATGTGAAGCATGTCTCCTTCCTGTGTCCTACGATCTCGTCGCCCTAGACCGTCCGGTCCGTGGCATTGGTTGTAGCCCGGGCCGTCCTGTGACGAAACGGTGAACTTCGGTACGGTGACCTACGAGCGGTGGGCGGCGGGTCCCGCCGCCTCGGCCGGGCCACGCTACCTCGTTCCTCATGGCGACGGTGCACGCCGGACCTCCCGGTGCGGTCGCAGGGCCGCGTGGAAGCCGGTGTGGACCGCGGTGAGGCCGCCGTCGACGCGCAGGGCCGTGCCGGTGATCCAGGCGGCGTCCCGGGAGGCAAGGAAGGCGACGGCGGCGGCGATGTCCGCCGGTTCGCCGACCCGGCCCAGGGGGTAGAGCGCGGTGACGGCGTCGAGTTCGTCGTCCCGTCCCGCCCACGCGGAGGTGCGGACCGTGCCCGGCTCCACCAGGTTGACCCGGACCCCGCGGGCGGCCGCGTGCCCGGCGAGGGTGCGGGTCAGCGAGACGAGGCCCGCCTTGGCGGCGCTGTAGGCGTGGTTGCCGAAGTCGGCCCCCGCGTTGACGGAGCCGATGCTCACGATCGCGCCCCGGCCGGAGGCGGCGAGGTGCGGGAGGGCGGCGCGGCAGCAGCGGTGGACGCCGGTGAGGGTGATGTCGAGGTCGAGGTCCCACGCGTCGTCCGGCTGGTCCTCGAAGAGCGGGAGGTCGGGGGTGCAGTGCGCGGCGCTGTTCACGAGGACGTCGAGTCCGCCGAAGGCGGTGACGGCCCGCTCGACGGCCGCTTCCACCGAGTCCCGGTCGGCCACGTCGCAGACGCACGCCTCCGCCGCGAGCCCCTCGTCCCGCAGTCCGGCCGCCGTACGCCGCGCCTCGGGCAGGTCCTGGTCGGTCAGCAGCACCCGGCCGCCCTCCTCGGCCAGCCGTCGGGCGACGGCCGCGCCGATGCCACGGGCCGCGCCCGTGACGAGGATCCGGTGTCCGGCGAAGCGAGGGAGTCCGGTCATGGCAACGACGGTACGGGCACGACGATCAACAGGACAGATAGCGTGCGCACATGTCCGCCTTCTTGCAGCAACTCCCCGCTCTCATAGGTGTCGTGATCGGCGCACTCGGTTCGTATCTCGCCGTGGTCCGGGGCGACCGGGCACGGTTCCTGCGGGAGCAGGCGGCGCGCTGGGACGAGCGCCGGCTGACCGTGTACAGCGAATACGCGCGGGCGCTCAAGAGATCGGTGAATCTCACCTACCGCGTCGCCTCCCACCTCGGCAACGACCCCCATCCGCACCCGATGTCCCCGGCCGAGGCCGAGCCGCTGCTGGCGGAGGCCACCGACGCGCGCGACCCGGCCGGGGAGGCGCTGATCATGCTGGGCAGCCCAGCCGTGGTGGAGCGGGCACGGGAGTGGGTGACCACGGTGATGGAGATGGAGAGGTTCATGCGGTCGGGGACGGTCGACCCGGACTCCTGGCAGCACCTGCTGGAGCGTCAGCGGGCCGGCCGTGAGGGGTACTACAGCGCGGTACGGAAGGACCTCGCGCTGCCGCCGGGGCACCCGGCGCGCTGGCCGACCCGGACGACGACCGCCTGACCGCCTGACCGGGTGGCCGGCGCGCCTGACGTCCCGCGCCGCCCTCCGTCCTCCGCGCCGCGTCCCGCTCAGTGACCCCGGGCGATCCACTCCTCCAGGTGGGGCGCCTCGGCACCGATGGTGGTGGGGTCGCCGTGTCCGGTCAGGACCTTGGTCTCCGGAGGGAGGGTGAGCAGCTTGTCCCGGATGGAGTCGATGATCGTCGGGAAGTGCGAGTACGAGCGCCCGGTCGCGCCGGGGCCGCCCTGGAAGAGGGTGTCGCCGGTGAAGACCGCGCCCAGGGCCGGGTCGTACAGGCAGACGGCGCCGGGCGCGTGACCGGGGGTGTGCAGGACGGTCAGGTCGGCGCCCGCGGCCTCGATGACCAGACCGTCGGACAGGTGGTTGTCGGGGTCGCGGTCGGGGTGGGTGAACTTCCACAGCGGCAGGTCGTCGGGGTGCAGCCAGATCTTGGCGCCGGTGAGGTCCGCGAGGGCGGGTGCGGCGTCGATGTGGTCGTTGTGGGCGTGGGTGCAGACGATCGCCTTCAGCGTGCGGTCGGCGACCGCCTCGGCGATGGCCTCGGCGTCGTGGGCGGCGTCGATGACGATCACCTCACGCTCGTCGCCGACGATCCACACGTTGTTGTCGACGTCCCAGGTGCCGCCGTCGAGGGTGAACTGCCCGGACGTGACGAGTCGTTCGATGCGCGTGGTCATCACAGCACCACCACGGAACGCAGCACGTCGCCGCCGTGCATCCGCTCGAAGGCCTTCTCCACCTCGTCGAGCTGGATGGTCTCGGTCACGAAGGCGTCCAGCGGCAGCCGGCCCTGCAGGTGCAGGTCGATCAGCATGGGGAAGTCCCTCGACGGCAGGCAGTCGCCGTACCAGCTGGACTTGAGGGCGCCGCCGCGCCCGAAGACGTCGAGGAGCGGGAGTTCGAGCTTCATCTCGGGAGTGGGCACGCCGACCAGGACGACGGTGCCGGCGAGGTCGCGGGCGTAGAAGGCCTGCCGGTACGTCTCCGGGCGGCCGACCGCCTCGATGACGACGTCGGCGCCGAAGCCGCCGGTCAGTTCGCGGATCGCCTCGACCGGGTCGCTCTCGCGGGAGTTGACCGTGTGGGTGGCGCCCAGGGTGCGGGCCTTCGCCAGCTTCCGGTCGTCGATGTCGACAGCGATGATCTTCGCGGCGCCCGCCAGGTTCGATCCGGCGATCGCCGCGTCGCCGACCCCGCCGCAGCCGATCACGGCGACCGAGTCACCGCGGCCGACGTTGCCGGTGTTGATCGCGGCTCCGATGCCCGCCATCACCCCGCAGCCGAGCAGTCCGGCGACCGCCGGGGAGACGGCCGGGTCGACCTTGGTGCACTGGCCGGCCGCCACCAGCGTCTTCTCGGCGAAGGCGCCGATGCCGAGCGCCGGGGAGAGCTCCTGCCCGGTCGAGGCGAGGGTCATCTTCTGCTTCGCGTTGTGTGTGTTGAAGCAGTACCAGGGGCGCCCGCGCAGACACGCCCGGCAGTTCCCGCACACCGCACGCCAGTTGAGGATCACGAAGTCGCCGGGTGCCACGTCGGTGACGCCCTCGCCGACCGATTCCACGACACCGGCGGCCTCGTGGCCGAGCAGGAAGGGGAACTCGTCATTGATCCCGCCCTGCTTGTAGTGCAGGTCGGTGTGACAGACCCCGCAGGCCTGCACCTGTACGACAGCTTCGCCCGGCCCGGGGTCCGGCACCACGATCGTCTCGACCCGCACGGGCTCGTCCTTGCCCGGTGCGATCACGCCGCGTACTTCCTGCGCCATGCTCCTGACCTTTCGTCGCTCTGCTGACGTGCTGTCTTCCGACCCTACGCGTGACCGATCGGTAACGGCACGGAGCACGTCCATCAGCGCGGATCTTTCCGGTTCAGGGCCCCCGGACACCCCCGGGCGGTACCGCTGCCGCGGCTGACCCGGCGCCGGGACCGGCGGCCCCCGTCGTAGCCTGGGGGCGCCGCCCATCGCCCGGACGAGGAGCACCGTGACCGCCGCAGCAGCAGTTCCGCCGAGCGACCGGAGCGGCCCGTCCGTGTTCCGGCTGCTCCTGTCCTATGTACGGCCGCACCGCTGGGCCCTGCTCGCGGGTGCGCTGCTCTCGCTGGTCACGGGCGCGACCGGGCTGCTGCTGCCGCTGGTGGCCCGCGGGCTGATCGACGACCTCTCGCACGACCGTTCCATCACCGGGAAGCTGCTGGCGATGGCGGCCCTGGTGGTGGGCAACGCCGCGGTGGGCGCGCTGGGTTCGTACGTGCTCAGGCGTACCGCGGAGTCGGTGGTGCTGGGCGCGCGGCGGACCCTCTCGTCGTACCTGCTGCGGCTGCGGATCACCGCCGTGGACCGCACCGAACCCGGTGACCTGATGGCGCGCATCACCTCGGACACCACGCTGCTGCGTGAGGTGACCACGGATTCGCTGGTGGCCCTGGGAACCGGCGGGCTCACCCTGGTCGCCACCGTGGTGATGATGGGGGTGGTCGATCCCGTCCTGCTGGCCGTCACGCTCGTGGTGATCGCCGCGGCGGGCACCGTGCTGGGCACGATCGTGCCGCGGATCAACCGGGCCAGCCGCCGGGCCCAGGACGCGGTCGGGGTGATGGGGGCCTCGCTGGAACGGGTGCTGGGCGCGTTGCGCACGGTGAAGGTCTCGGGCGCCGAGCACCGGGAGGAGCAGGCCCTGCACGCGGCGGCCGAGGAGTCCTGGCGGCAGAGCGTGCGGGCCGCCAAGTGGTCGGCCGCCGCGGGCAATACGGCGGGACTCGCGATGCAGCTGGCGTTCATCACGGTGCTGGCGGTGGGCGGGGCGCGGGTGGCGACCGGCGCGATCGGCGTGGGCACGCTGGTGGCGTTCCTGCTCTACGTCTTCTATCTGATGCAGCCGATCCAACAGGTCGTCGGGGCGATCACCCAGTACCAGTCCGGAGCCGGCGCGCTCGCCCGGATCCAGGAGGCGCTGCGGCTGCCCGCCGAACCGCTTTCCGCGCCAGCCGAGTTGCCGTCCGCCGGCGCCGAACCGGCCGCCGTCGCCTTCACGGACGTACGCTTCCGCTACGCCGACGACCTGCCGTACGTCCACCACGGGGTGAGCTTCGACATCCCCGCCCGTGGCATGACGGCCTTCGTCGGGCCGTCCGGTGCGGGCAAGACCACCGTGTTCTCGCTGATCGAGCGGTTCTACGATCCGGAGTCCGGCACCATCGCCGTGGACGGCCGCCCGCTCGACGCATGGGAACTGCCGCTGCTGCGCTCGGCCATCGGGTACGTCGAACAGGACGCGCCGGTGCTGTCGGGGTCGTTGCGGGACAATCTCCTGCTGGGCAACCCGGAGGCGGACGAGGACGCGGTCGCGCGGGTGGTGAAGACGACCCGGCTGGACGGACTGGTCGCGCGACTGCCGGAGGGGCTCGGGACCCTGGTCGGGCACCGCGGGACCAAGCTGTCCGGTGGCGAGCGCCAACGGGTCGCGATCGCACGGGCTTTGCTGCGCAGGCCCCGGCTGCTGCTGCTCGACGAGGCGACCTCGCAGCTGGACGCGGTGAACGAGGCGGCCCTCAGGGACACGGTCGCCGACGTGGCCCGGTCGACCACGGTGCTGGTGGTCGCGCACCGCCTGTCGACGGTGACGATGGCGGACCGGATCGTCGTGATGGACGCGGGCCGGGTCCGCGCGGTGGGCACGCACCGGGAGCTGGTGGCGGCGGATCCGCTGTACGCGGAGCTGGCGGCGACCCAGTTCCTGGCCTCGGAGCACTGAGGACGGGGACGACGAGGACGAGGACGGGGGGAGGAAGGAGGGCCGTCCCCCACCGGGACGGCCCGGGGGATGCGGCCGGGATCAGGCTTCGACGCCCGGCAGCAGCCCCGTGGCGGGCGCGGCCAGGTCGGTGACCTGGTGCAGCTCGCCGAGCTTGCGGACGCCGTTCAGGCCCTGCACCTGCTCCGAGACCTTCGGCATCCTGCCCTGGTACTTCGCGGGGATGTCACTGGTGGCGACCGAGTCGAGCACACCGAGCGCGGTGAGCTTCCCCGGCTGCTGCGGGCTCGCGTCGGCCGCGTTCGCCAGCGGCGCGGCCAGGCCGGTGACCCCGACGGCCAGTCCGACGGCGGCGACGATACGTCGTGTTGAGATCATGCCCTCAGCAACGGCCCCGGCGCCGGGCCGGACACGGGCGGCCGGCCGGCCTCACCCGTCAGGAGGAGCGCCGCGCCTGCGTTTGCCGAGCCGTCCGGGGCGGAGGAGCCTCGGAGTGAGGGGCTCTCGCGGTCTGCTTCCGCATCGGGTCGCGGGCCCCGCAGGAGGTCACCATGGGCACCGCGACAGGCTCCACGTTCGACACCGACACACTGCGCCGGGCCATAGAGGGGAACACCGGGAACTCCCTGCTGGCGCTCTACACGGACGACGCGGAGATCCGCATCGTCGACCGCAACACCCAGCCCAGCCACCCGAAGATCCTGCACGGCCGCCGGGACATCGCCGCGATGCTGGACGACGTCTACAGCCGGGACATGACGCACAAGCTGGACCGGTGCGTCGTGCAGGGCGACCGGGCCGCGTTCACCGAGTCCTGCGAGTACGCGGACGGCGTCCGGGTGCTCGCCGAATCGATGATCACGTTGCGCGACGGAAAGATCGCCGAACAGATCATGATCCAGGCCTGGGACGACGAGTAGCCGGCCGAGCCGCGAAGGTCCCGGTCAGCACCCGCGTGACCTGGACCTTCTCGGCGCGCGCGGGACTGGGACACCCGCGTCGCGGCGCCCTCGGTTACCCTGGGGGCGGGCCGTGACTGGCGCTGAGGTGGAGCACCACCGGGGAGCGGTCCGCACTGTCGATGCCGTGCGCCTGGGCGATCCATCGTGCATCAGCTCAGGAGTGTGCCCATGCCCCAGACGTTCCAGGGCCGTCTCATGGACGGAACCGCCGTCGCCCGCCGGATCGTCGAGGAGACCGCGCGGCGGGCCGCGGACCTCACCGCGCGCACCGGCGTCACGCCGTGTCTGGCGACCGTGCTGGTCGGTGACGACCCGGCGTCCGTCACCTACGTACGGATGAAGCAGAACCGCAGCCGCAGGGCCGGCATCGCCTCCCGGCACGTGCCGCTGCCCGCCGCCACGACCACCGACGAACTGGTCGGAGTCCTGCGGGAGTTGTCCGCGGATCCGGCGGTGCACGGCATCCTGCTCCAGCACCCGGTCGGCGAACACGTCGACGAGCGGGCCGCGTTCGAGGCGATCGCCCCGGAGAAGGACGTGGACGGCGTGACCTTCGCGTCGTTCGCGACGATGAGCTTCGGGCTGCCGGGCTTCGTCTCCTGCACACCGGGCGGCATCCTGCGGCTGCTCGACGCGTACGACGTCGACCCGGCCGGGAAGCGGGCGGTGGTCGTGGGCCGCAGCGCGATCCTCGGCAAGCCGGCCGGCATGCTGCTCCTCGCCAGGGACGCCACCGTCACCTACTGCCACTCCCGCACCCGGGACCTGTCGGCGGCCGTGCGCGAGGCGGACATCGTGGTCGCCGCCGTCGGCCGGCCCCGGCTGATCCGGGGGCAGGACATCAAGCCGGGCGCGGTGGTGCTCGACGCGGGCTACAACGAGGGCAACGTCGGTGACGTCGACTTCGACACCGCCGTCGAGCGGGCCTCGCTGATCACGCCGGTGCCGGGCGGCGTCGGCCCGATGACCATCGCCGTGCTGCTGGAGCAGACGGTGACGGCGGCCGCCCGGCAGCTCGGGGTGTGAGGGTCAGCGCAGCCAGGCGCTGTACTCCATGACGTCCCCGGCCCGCACGCCGTACTCGGGATCGTCCCGGGTGAACGTGGTCTCCAGGCCGAGTACGGCGCCGGTGCCCGGGTCCAGGATCAGCATCCGGCGGGCGCCGGCGGTCCCCTGGTGGACGTACGCCTGCCCGGTGCGGCCGAGGCGGTCGGTGACCTGGCCGGCCGGGTGCAGTCCCTCGGCGTCGGCGAGGAGGGCGGCCAGGGCGGCCGTCTCGCGGGCGCCGAGTGTCCAGTTGTCCAGCAACTCCCGCGTGGCGTCGAGGAGTTCGTCGGTAGTGAGGGTGCTGCTGTTGATGAGCCCGGACAGGTAGGTGCGCAGTTTTCCGGGGTCGTGCGGGGGTGTGGCCAGCGGCGGGGCGTCGCCCCACATCGGCGGGAAGGTGTGCCGGCTGAGCACCTTCCCGTCCTCGGCGAGGCCGCCGTCGGTGAGGACCGGACGGCCCGGGTGGCTCGGGTCGGTGGCCACGACCACCTCGGTGTGACTGCCGTCCGCCCGCCAGCGCACCACGCGCTCCTCGGGAAGGGTGATCGGCGGCCCGTCGTCGCTCATGCCGAGACTCCAGGTTTGCACGTGGGTGCCCTGGCGCAGCCCCGGGGACCCGTCGCCCGCCGCCACGCGGGCCAGCTCCGCGACCTGCGCGAGCGGTACGGCGGTGGAGTGCGCGCGAACGGCCAGCGGCCGGGGCGCGGCGACGGCGGGTACGGTGCCGGAGCCACCGAGCAGCACGTTCAGCGCCACGGCGACCACGACGACGGTCGCGGCCAGCCCCCACCCGACCCGAACCGGACGCCCGGGACGACGACGGCGCAGCGACCGGCCGGGGTGCCGCCGGGCCCGCTGATCCAGGGAGGACGGACCGGAGCGGCCCCCGCCGACGGCCACCGGGCCTTCGGCGGGTGTCCTTCCGTCAGCGGGCACCGGACCGGCGGAGGACACCGGGCCCTCCGCGGGCAGCGGGTCGGCCGCGTGCAGCAGGCGGGTGAGGTGCTGTTCGGCGTGCGGGGGCAGGGGGCCGTCCGCGAAGTGGGGGCCGTCGGCGGGTGCCGGGTCGGTGGTGCGGAGCAGATCGAGCTCGTCAGCCATGGCGGTCTTCCTCGGGCAGGGCCTCGGCAGGGGGGCGCAGTCGGTCTATCTCGGCTCTGAGCCGGCCGCGGGCCCGGTGCAGCCGCATCGCCGCGGCCCGGCTGCCGCAGTCCAGGGCGACCGCGATCTCGTCGACGCCGAGGTCCTCCCAGGCGGCCAGCCGGAGCACCTCCTGATCGGCCGGGGACAGCCGGGCCAGCGCCTCGTGCACCCAGGCACCGGGCCGCTCGGTGTCCGGGCTGTCCATGACGTGGCGTCCGTGCGCGGTCTCGTCGTTGCCGAGCCGGTCCAGCAGCCTGCGCCGGCGCCCGTAGCCGCGTACCGCGTTGGCGAGGCAGTTGCGTGCCACGCCGTACAACCAGGGCAGCGGAGCCGCCGGCAGGTCGGCGCGGCGGCGCCAGGCCACCGTGAACACGTCCGCCACCACTTCCTCCACCTCGCTGGTCCGCCCGTCCAGTCGCCGCGCGACATAGCGGCTGACCGCCCAGTAGTGCTCGCGATAGGCAGCGGCGAAGATCTCGTCGTTGCTCATGTTCCGTTCGTGTCCGGCACCTTCCCGATCGTCACACCCTGCGCGGTGACGCTCGTCGCACCCGCCGAGTGTGACCGGCGGGCGGTGCCCGGACACAGGCGGGGCATGAGGAACCCCACGTGGCTCACGACCACGGATCACAAGACGATTGGAACGCTGTACCTGGTCACGGCGTTCTCGTTCTTCTGCGTCGGTGGTGTGCTGGCCCTGTTCATGCGGGCGGAACTGGCTCGCCCCGGCCTGCAGATCATGTCGAACGAACAGTTCAACCAGGCCTTCACGATGCACGGCACGATCATGCTGCTGATGTTCGCGACCCCGCTGTTCGCGGGCTTCGCCAACTGGATCATGCCGCTCCAGATCGGCGCCCCGGACGTGGCGTTCCCACGCCTGAACATGCTGGCCTACTGGCTCTACCTGCTCGGCTCGACGATCGCGGTGGGCGGCTTCCTCACCCCGCAGGGAGCGGCCGACTTCGGGTGGTTCGCCTACGCCCCGCTCTCGGACGCGGTGCGCACGCCGGGGATCGGCGCCGACATGTGGATCATGGGTCTGGCCTTCTCCGGTTTCGGCACGATTCTCGGCGCGGTCAACTTCATCACCACGATCATCTGCATGCGGGCCCCCGGAATGACCATGTTCCGCATGCCGGTCTTCGTGTGGAACGTCCTGCTCACCGCCGTACTCGTGCTCCTCGCCTTCCCGGTGCTCGCGGCGGCCCTGTTCGCCCTGGAGGCGGACCGGAAGTTCGGCGCCCACGTCTTCGACGCGGCCAACGGCGGGGCGCTGCTCTGGCAGCACCTGTTCTGGTTCTTCGGCCACCCGGAGGTCTACATCATCGCGCTGCCGTTCTTCGGCATCATCAGCGAGGTCATCCCGGTCTTCGCCCGCAAGCCGATGTTCGGTTACCTGGGCCTGGTGGCTGCCACCATCGCCATCGCCGGTCTCTCGGTCACCGTCTGGGCCCACCACATGTACGTCACGGGGGGTGTGCTGCTGCCCTTCTTCTCCTTCATGACGTTCCTGATCGCCGTCCCGACGGGAGTGAAGTTCTTCAACTGGATCGGCACCATGTGGCAGGGATCCCTGTCGTTCGAGACACCGATGCTGTGGACCACGGGCTTCCTGGTGACGTTCGTCTTCGGCGGCCTGACCGGGGTGATGCTGGCCTCCCCGCCGATCGACTTCCACGTCTCCGACTCGTACTTCGTGGTCGCCCATTTCCACTACGTGGTCTTCGGCACGGTGGTCTTCGCGATGTTCGCCGGATTCCACTTCTGGTGGCCCAAGTTCACGGGGAAGATGCTGGACGAACGCCTCGGGAAGATCACCTTCTGGACCCTCTTCACCGGCTTCCACGGCACGTTCCTGGTCCAGCACTGGCTGGGCGCACAGGGCATGCAGCGCCGGATCCCCGACTACCTGGCAGCCGAGGGGCTCACCACCCTCAACACGGTCTCGACCATCTTCTCGTTCCTGCTGGGCTCGTCCCTGCTCCCGTTCTTCTACAACGTCTGGAAGACCGCGCGGTACGGGGTGAAGGTCGAGACGGACGACCCGTGGGGCTACGGCCGCTCGCTGGAGTGGGCGACCTCCTGCCCGCCCCCGCGCCACAACTTCACGACCCTGCCCCGGATCCGCAGCGAGTCCCCCGCGTTCGACCTGCACCATCCGCTTCCACACGCGGAGTTGACCGCTCGATGACGGCACGGGAGGAGGAGCGCGCACTGGTGCGTCAGGTGGAGGGTCATCTGCTGATCGCGGCGGCGCGCGAGCAGGGCCGGGCGGCGGGGGCCCGGGCGGCGGACCGGCTGGGCTGGCTGACGGACACCCAGCGGGAGGACCTGGAGCGTCAGCTGGAGGCCGAGTACCTGGGGCTGGCCCGGATGTCCTGGCAGCGCACGGCGCAGCGCGCCGAGGAGCTCAGGGGGGAGTACGAAGCGAGGTACCGCGTGCTCCGCCGACGACTGCTGGCCGTCCTGCTCCTCCTGTGCACTGCGCTGACAGCGGCGGCCCTCCTGGCGTCGGCGGTGTGAGCGCGCCCGGAGAACCGCCCGCTCAGCTCGGCTCAGCTCCGGCTCCACTGCTGGTTGGACCCGCCGTTGCAGGCCCAGAGCACCAGGGACGTCCCGTTGCCGGTGGCCGCGTTGTACGCGTCCAGGCAGAGCCCGGCGTTCACGTTCGTGATCGTCCCGTCCGGGTTGACGTTCCACTTCTGGTTGTTCTGGCCGTTGCAGTCCCAGATCACGACCTTGGTGCCGTTGGCGGTGCCCTGGTTGTAGGCGTCCAGGCACTTGTTGCCGTACACCACGAACTCCTTGCGGGAGGTGTACGTCCAGGCCTGGTTCTGGCCGCCGTTGCAGTCCCAGATCTCCGCCTGGGTGCCGTTGGTGATGGTGTTGTCGTAGAGGTCGGCACAGCGCCCGGAGGCCCCGCCCACCAGGAGCGTGCCGTTGGTGCCAGGGATCGGGCCGACCGCGATCGAGCCGAGGGTGGGCAGCGGACTTCCGCTGAAGCTGAGGGAGTTGCCCGACCCCTTGCGCAGGTCGACCTGGACCGAGACGGTGCCCTGCGCGGACCCGGTCGGCGGGAAGGAGACCGTCGTGGCGGTCTGGCCGTTCACCTGGAGCGTGCCGGTGACCGCGGTGGAACCGGTGTTGGTGTAGGCGACGTCGACGACGTCCAGACCGGTGCTCGCCGCACTCACCCCGGTGTACCGGCCGGCCGAGGAGGCGCTGTACGCGGTGGCCGGCACCTCGGTGCCGCCGCTGATCCGGAGCAGCACGGAACCGCCGGCCGGGACACTCGCGGTGTAACCGGTGCTGTACGAGCCGAGGTTCGACCGCGCCCACAGGTCGCGTACCGTCGCGGCGGCGCCGGTCAGGCCGAGGTCGGACCAGCGGACGGTGATGTTCGCGGCGGCGGAGGTGCGGTTGAGCAGGACGACCGCCCGGTTGCCGGTGCCGGTGAGGACCTTGCCGTAGACCTGGAGACCGGTGGTGTCCTCGGCGACCTTGGCGCCCTGGAGGCCGCGCGGGTCCTGGTCGACGGCGATGACGTCGGGGTTCTTGAGGACGGCGGCGGTCTCAGCGGTCATGGTGGTGAGGTCGTTGCCGGCCAGCAGCGGGGCCCCGGAGATCGCCCACAGGGCCATGTGGGTGCGGTTCTGGGCCGCCGACAGGCCGGTCATGCCGACGGTCAGCATGTCGGGGTCGTTGTAGTAGCCGGTGTGCTGGGCGGCCGGGTGCAGGGTCTGGTCGAAGTTGGACAGGACGGCGGCCTGCGACGCGGTGCCGCCGTAGTAGTAGATGTCCGTGCTGGTCCGCCACATGGGGGCGAGGCCCGTCGCCCAGTTCCAGGTGTTCTGGTAGCCCCAGTTGCACAGGGACAGGGTCAGCGGGCGGCCGGTCGTGGCGGCGGCCGTGGTGACGGCGGAGCTGATCGACCTGTAGGTGGTGGCCGCGTCCAGGCCCTCGGCGTCACCTCCGCACCAGTCGACCTTCACGAAGTCGAAGCCCCACTCGGAGAACTGGAGCATGTCCTGGGCGTAGTGGCCCTCGCTGCCGGTGCCGGCGGCGGCGGGACGGCCGGTGGGGTAGTAGTAACCGCAGCCGTCGCGGCCGGCGTCGGTGTAGATGCCGGCCTTCAGGCCCTTGCTGTGGATGTAGTCGGCGATCGCGCTCATGCCACCGGGCCACTCACTCATATCGACGGTGATGTCGCCGTCGCCGTCGCGGGTGCCCTGCCACCAGCCCTCGTCGATGTCGATGTACCGGTAGCCGGCGGCCGGCAGCCCGGCCGCGACGAACGCGTCGACCTGCGCCTTGATCACGTTGTAGTCGATCTTCGCCGCGAAGCTGTTCCAGGAGGCCCAGCCCATCGGGGCGGTGGGCACGGACACCTGCGCGGCCGTCGCCGCGCGGGCCGGCCCCGGCGCGGCGAAGAGGAGGGCGGCGGCAGCCGCGAGGGCCAGGGCGAGGGCGCGCGCGGCAGCGGACCACAGGTGTCGTACGAGACCACCGCGGGCCGAAAGGGGCGGGGGGTACATGCGGCTCCTCCATGGGGGTGCACGACGGTGTCCGACCCGACACGTTCGTAATGACGAACACAGATCGATGTCCCGAACATGTCGCGCGCCGAACGTAGAGCCGCCCGGGGTTCACGTCAACGACTGCGACAGGGGTGAACTCACCACCGGCCCGGGGCCGTCGGGAGACCGACCGCCTACCGGGAGCCCCCCGGTACCCACCCCTCCGGCCGCAGCATCCCCACCAGCAACCGCACCAGTTCCCCCACGACGTCGTCCAGCGAAGCGTCCACCCACCCGGCACTCCAGTCGTGCAGCAACCCGTTCACGCTCCCGATGAACGCGGCGGCCGCCAGCCGGTAGTCACGCGGCGCCGCGTCCCCGCGCGCCACCGCCGCGTTCGCCTCCGCGCAGATCAGCTCCACCCAGCGCGCCCGCCGCGCCAGCCGCTGCTCCTCCAGCCGGGGACTGACTCCGATGATCTCGACGAACGTGATCCGGATCCGCCGCGGATCCGACGTGACGTCCCGCGCGTACGCGCGGAACAGCACGGTCACCCGCTCGACCAACGACAGCGCCTCCGCCTCCGCGAGGGCGTCCCGCACCGCCTCCTCGGCCCACCCGTTCACCTCCAGGTGCAGCGCGGCGAGCACGTCCTCCAGGGTCTCGAACTCCTCGTAGAACTGCCGGGTCGACAGGCCCGCCTGCTGACTCAGCGCGGCCACGGTCGTGGCGCGAAACCCCGGTGCCCCGCCGAAGAGCTCGAGCGCGGCGTCCAGGAACCGCCGGCGCCGCTCGGCCTTGCGTTCTTCGGCGGACCGGCCGCCGTAGCGGCCCGTCGGTGCCTTGAGCCTGCCCGCCAACACTGCCCCCTCCGTCGTCCACCCGTTGGCCAATTTTGTCGTGTACGCCTCTTGTGGAGTAGGCCCACCCCTCCTTACTTTTCAGTAAGTTCATTTGAACGCGCCCGTGTTCAGATTTCGTGACGCCTGACCGCACGCGCGCCCCACACCCCATCAGAGGAGAGAGCACTCATGCCTGCCATCAGACCCAGGCACCTTTGCTCCGTGGCCGCCGCCCTCGTACTGACCGTCACCGCGCCCGCGACCGCCGCCACCGCCGCGGCCGACGCCTCCCTGCGCCAGGTGCTGTTCGTCGGGAACAACTGGGACGGCACCGCGACCGTCCTGAACGCCACCGGTGACTTCGCCAAGGTCGGCCAGCTCAACGTCATCCCCGACAAGGACGCGCGGATCGCCGAGATCAACGCCGACCCCATCAAGTGGATCTACTACACGTCCATTCGCAACGAGGTCGGCCAGGGCCACGACCAGTACGCGGACGACATGTACTCCACGCCGGACGGCAGGTCCGTGGTGGTCTCGCGCCCGAGCTTCGCCGACGTGGTCTCCATCGACCTGGCCACCGACAAGGTCAACTGGCGTTTCCCGGTGGCCGGTTACCGCGCCGACCACATGGCCGTCTCCCCCGACGGCACCAAGGTCGCGGTCTCGGCGTCCACCGCGGACAAGGTGCAGGTGCTGGACATCAACACCGGTAAGGAACTGGGCGAGATCGCCACCGGTGACAAGCCGCACGAGAACGTCTTCACCCCCGACGGCAAGTACATCTGGAACATGTCGATCGGTGAGGTCACCACCTCGCTCGACGACCCGGGCTGGGACTGGACCAAGGGCGACCGGCACATCACCGTCGCCGACGCCACGACCTACAAGCAGGTCAAGACGATCGACATGCGCGCCCGGCTGGACGCGTTCGGCCTGAAGGACTTCTCGGACGCGGTCCGGCCCGCCGCCTTCACCCCCGACTTCTCGAAGATGTACTTCCAGGTGTCGTTCTTCAACGGCTTCCTGGAGTACGACATCGCCAGCGACAAGATCACCCGGATGAAGACCCTGCCGGCGAATCCCGCGACCAGCACGGACCGCACCACCTGGCTCCTCGACTCGCGCCACCACGGCATCTCCATGAAGCCGGACGGCACCAAGCTGTGCGTGGCCGGGACGATGGACAACTACGCCACCGTCGTCGACCGGGCCACCCTCCAGGAAGGCCCGCTCATCACCGCGTCCACCCCGTACTGGGCCACGGTCAGCGGTGACGGCAAGGACTGCATCATCTCCGAGAGCGGCGCCGACCAGGTGACGGCGATCGACTTCGCCACCGGCCAGAAGGTGACCTCGGTCCCGGTCGGTGACCACCCGCAGCGGGTCCGGCTCGGCCATGTGCAGGCCGACTGGACGGGCGCCTCGTCGAGTTGACGCGCCCCCACCCTCTTCGGCCTCCGGGGTCAGGCGGGACCCCGGGGGCCGAAGCCCTGCTCAGAACTTCGCCGCCACCCAGGCGGCCAGTTCCGACCTGGCCGCGTTCAGCTGCGTGGCACTGGGCGCGGTCGCCCCGTTGGTCACCAGCGCGAAGTGCAGTACGCCGGAGTCCGCGTCGGTGAGCAGCAGCCGGCGGCTGCCCGTCCCGCCCGGTTCCGCCGCCACGCCGACCGGGGTCGAGGACGAGTACGCCGGGGGTGCGTAGGCCGTGCCCAGGTCGGAGACGACGGTGGTGGACGCGCTCGGGAAGGAGGCGGGCAGGTGGAGTTCGGTGGGTGCGCTGGAGCTGGAGGAGCGCCAGACCTGGACGGCGTACTGGCCGGAGCCGACCAGCGCGGCCACGTTCGGCAGCGAGCTGGGCACCGGGTTCCAGGTCAGGGTCGTCGAGCCGTCCCGGGAGCGGTCCTCGTAGGTGAAGGCGAGGGTGGTGCCCGCGGTGGCGCCCGGGTAGACGCGGTCGAGCAGCCGGGCGTCCTGACGAAGTGTCACTGCGCCGGAGTCGTCCGTGTTCACGGCCGAGAGGTCCTCGTCGTTCCAGGCGTCGCCCGCGGTCAGCACCTTGCTCGCGTTGCCGTTCATCAGCTCGTGGTGCCGGCCGTTGTAGATGTCCCACTGCCACTGGGTACCGGAGAGGACCGGGCCCGAGGACGCCGGGGTGGTCCACCAGGTCGAGCCGGGCAGGCGGGAGTCGAGGGCCTGGTACATGGCCTTGTCGACGGTCGGCGCCTTGCCCGCGGTGGTACCCGACAGCGGGTGTCCGAACTCGCTGACGACCGCCGTGGTCCCGGCGGCCGACGCGCGGTCGCGGACGGTGCCGAAGTCGGTGGAGTACTGGCCGTCGGAGGCGTTGCCCCACATCAGGATGCCGGAGATGGCCTTCTGGTCGTAGAAGTGGGTGTTGAAGACGTAGCGCGAGCCGAGCGTGCCCGCGTCCAGCAGGCCGCCCGGCTGCTTCTGCGCGTCGATGTTGGCGTTCCAGAAGAGGTTGGGCTCGACGAGGGCGGGCTTGGCGGTCCAGCCGGCGGCGTCCATCCGGGCCCGGAACTTCTGGTAGAAGGGCCAGAGCCGGTTCTGCTCCCAGGTGCGGGAGGTCTCACCGGATTCGTAGGAGCCGGCGTAGGGCTCGTTGTAGGGGTCGAAGCCGACGACGCCCGCGAACTGGTCCGCGGTCAGGTGCTGGGCCAGGTAGGTCATGGCGGTCTGGGCCGTGGCCAGGAAGGCGTCCTGGAGGCCGTAGTCGTTGTGCCAGAAGTCGTACTGGCCCTTCTGGACGGCCGCGTTCTGGGTGATGTTCTGACCCCAGAAGAGGCAGATGCCGCAGGACTCGGCGGGATAGCCGCCCAGCGCCACCGCCCACGCCGGGGCGCCGTCACCGGTGTACCAGCTGCCCGAGTTGAACAGGTAGCGGGAGTACAGGTCCTGGTGGAAGTCGGGGAAGACCCGGATGCCGGCGTCGAGGAACGCCTGCATCTGCGCGGTCACGGCGGCCAGGTAGGTGGTGCTGACCTGGCCCCGCACGGGTTCGGCGGACGCCCAGGAGAGCAGGAAGCGGACGGCGTTGCCGCCGCCGAGGGCACGCAGCGCGGTGGCCGACTTCCTCGCGTCGGCGACGGAGGCGAACGGCAGGCCGTTGTTCTCCGCCAGCTTGGTCTCGCCGGAGACGTTGTAGCCGCGCAGGACGACCTCACGGCCCTGGCCGTCGACGAAACGGCCGTTCTGCACGGTGAGCGGGGTGCCGTCGAACCAGAGGGAGTCGGACGGGGTGGCTGCGGAGGCGGACGGGGCGCCCGCCACCGCGAGGAATCCGCAGAGGACAACCAGGACAACGATCAAACGCGCCCGGATACTGGTCATGCTCATTACAGTCCGGGTATTTCCGGACACCGTCAATACTTCTGACTCATGAGTAAGTTGAATCCCTGTAAGGCACTTGGCCCTCAGCCGCTCACACGGCCGGTCACCTTCAACAGATACTCCTTGCGGTCGAGCGGATTGTGATCGGTACGCGCCCGCTCGGGGACCGTCCCGTGCGCCACGGGTGCGTAGTGGTCGAAGACGCTCTCCAGTTCCCCCTCGCCCCGGGTCAGGCCCGGCAGCAACTGCTCCAGCCGGTGCACCCGGGCCGCGGGGACCTCCCCCTCCAGCACGCAGAGCGCGGCCTCGGTGCCGGTGCGCCGGGGCAGCGCACCGAGCCGGGTGAGCACCGGGAGCAGCCCGCCGAGCGTGTCCGCGGGAGCCTCCAGGCGGAAGCGGTGCATCGGCTCGTGCACCCGGGTGCCGGCCCGTCGCAGCGCCTCGGTCAGCACGAGCGGGGTCAGCCCGCGGAAGTCCTGGCCGGTGCTCGACATGCTCTTGTCGAAGCCCTGGTGGGCATGGCTCTGCCGGGGCGAGTAACCGGAATGGGTCATGGTGACGGTGGCGTCCGGGATCCGCCAGCCGTGCAACCCCTGGGCGAGGGTCTCGCGCACGGTGTCCTCGACGGCCTTGAAGAAGGCGTACGGCATCGAGCCGAGCTCCACCTCCAGGCGGAAGCAGACGCCCGCGCCGACCGGGGCCGGTTCCACCCGCAGGCCCACCGTGGCGAGGAAGGGGTTGCCGTCCTTCTTGTTGAACTCGACGGCGGCTCCCGTCCCGGCGATCCGCTCGACGTAGACGGTGGTGGTCTCCCGGAAGGTGACGTCGAGGCCGTACTCGTCGGCGAGGGTCGCCTGGACGACCTCCTTCTGGACCTCGCCGTACAGGGAGACGGAGGTCTCCCGCCGCACCTCGTCGTGCCGGACGTCGATCAGCGGGTCCTGCTCGGCGAGCTGGGTGAGGGCGATGTGCAGGGAGCGGCGGTCGGTGCCGGGGCCCGGGACGACGACGGTCTCCAGGGTCGGGGGTGCGAAGTGGTGCGCGTACGCGCGGGCCGGCCGGCCGAGCGCGTCCCCGATCCGGACGCCGCCGAGCCCCCACACCTTGACGATCCGCCCGGCACCGGCACTGTCCTGCCGGCGCTCGGCACCCCGGTCGAAGACGGACAGCCCGGTGACCCGCCCCTCCGCCCGGCCCCCGGCTGCCTGGTGGCCCAGGTCGGCGGCGTCGCCGCGGCCTTCCCCGGCGTCGGCGCCGAACGGGATCCGCTCGCGTACCCGGAGCGTGCCGGAGAAGATCCGGGCGTAGGCGATCTGCTCCCCCGCCGGACCCCGCTCCACCTTGAACACCGTGCCGGAGACCGGGCCCGCCGGATCGCCGCCGGCCGCCGGAAGCAGCCCCTCGACGCCGGCGACCAGGTCGGGCACCCCGGCGCCCGTGACGGCGGAACCGAAGTACACCGGATGGACCAGGCACCGCCGGGTCTGGCCGGCGAGGGCCGTCCACACCTGGGCGTCGGGGACACCACCGTCCAGGTACGCGGCGAGCAGCGCGTCGTCGTGGTCAGCGAGCACCTCCGGCGCGGTGGGGCCGAGGCCGGGCACGAACCGGGCCTCGCGGGTGCCGAGTCCGACGGGCCGGCCCATGGGGACGAACGGGACGGCGAGCCTGCGGGTCAGCTGGGCGAGCACGGCCTCGTCCCGGGCGCCCCGCCGGTCGATCTTGTTCACGAAGACCAGCGTGGGGATGCCCAGCCTGCGCAGGGTCCGCATCAGGACGCGGGTCTGCGCCTGGACGCCCTCCACCGCCGAGACCACCAGGACCGCCCCGTCGAGGACGCCGAGGACCCGCTCCACCTCGGCGATGAAGTCCGGATGCCCGGGGGTGTCGATGAGGTTGACGGTCACCCCGTCCAGCGGGAACGACACGACCGCCGACTTGATGGTGATCCCTCGTCGCCGTTCCAGCGCGAGGGTGTCGGTGCGGGTGCTGCCGGCGTCGACACTGCCGAGTTCGTCGATGACCCCGGCCGTGTGCAGCAGCCGTTCGGTCAGGCTGGTCTTACCCGCGTCGACGTGCGCGAGGATTCCGAGATTGAGCAGATGCACTGAGCGTGATGTCCTTCGGCATGGGTGGGATTCCTTCCTGGGTGGACATGCACGCAGCGCGCATCGGGTGGTCCTCTCCGGGTGACGTCGGGTCGGGAGCAGTGCAGCAGGGACGGCCCCCGACCGCAACGGATTAACCCGCCGGCGGGAGCGCCGCCGCACGCGCCCGCCGGCTCCGCCCGGCTGCCACGAGCGCCGGGATGTCACTCCCTGGCGCACCGTGCGGGAGTCGCCGCGGCGTGGCGGGGAACCCGGTCCGGTGCCCGGTACGGCCGGGGCGCGGGCCGGGAGAGGAGCGGATGGTGCGTGAGATCCTGCCGGCGCTGGCCGACTGGCACGCGGACGGGCGCCCGTTCGGTCTTGCCACGGTGGTCTCGGTCAGCCGCAGTGCGCCGCGCGGGCCCGGTGCGGCCATGGCGGTGGGCCCGGACGACGAGGTGGTGGGCAGCGTCTCCGGGGGCTGTGTGGAGGGCGCCGTGTTCGAACTGGCGCGGGAGGTGGTGGCGAGCGGCGAGCCCCGGCTGCGGACCTTCGGCTACCGCGACGAGGACGCGTTCGCGGTGGGGCTGACCTGCGGCGGCGAGATCACCCTGCTGGTACGGCCGGTGACCCCGGGCTCCGACCCGTGGTTCGGCGCGGTCGCCGCATCGGTCGCCGCGGGTGAGCCGGTGACCGTCGCCACGGTGGTGGACGGCCCCGCGCCGCGCGGCGCGAGCCTGGCCGTCTGGCCGGACCGGGCGGCGGGCACGCTGGGCGCGGGCGGTCTCGACCTCGCGGTCGGTGCCGACGCCCGCGGCGAACTCGCCCTCGGCGTCTCGGTGCTGAGGCACTACGGTCCGCACGGCGAGCGCCGGGAGGACGCGGTCACGGTGTTCCAGCAGTCGTTCGCGCCGCCGCCGCGCATGCTGGTCTTCGGCGCGATCGACTACGCGGCCGCGGTGGCCCGCATCGGGGACTTCCTCGGCTACCGGGTCACCGTGTGCGACGCCCGTCCGGTCTTCGCCACGCCCAAGCGGTTCCCGGCCGCCGTCGAGGTGGTCGTCGACTGGCCGCACCGCTATCTGGGCGGCACGGGGACCGACGACCGCACGGTGGTCTGTGTCCTCACCCACGACCCGAAGTTCGACGTGCCGCTGCTGGAGGAGGCGTTGCGCCGGCCGGCCGCCTACATCGGGGCGATGGGCAGCCGCAGGACCCACGAGGAGCGCCTCGCCCGGCTGACCGAGGCAGGTCTCAGCGAGGCCCAGCTGTCCAGGCTGCGCTCCCCGTTGGGCCTCGACCTCGGCGCCCGTACGCCCGAGGAGGTCGCCGTGTCCGTGGCCGCCGAGATCGTCGCGCTGCGCTGGGGCGGCAGCGGCGCACCCCTGACGACGACCGGCGGCGCCATCCACGCGGCCGCCGCCGGGTGAGCGGCGGGAGGAGGGGAGCCGGAACCGCGCCACGCGTTCACCGGCCTCCCCTGCACCGGCAGCCGGTCAGCGCGGCGGCAGCCGGTGCAGGGTGACCTCGGTGAGGGTGCCGTCGGCGACGGTCGCGGTCAGGTAGGTGCAGTGGGGCTGGCGGCGGCGGTCGGTGGGCGAGCCGGGGTTGAGCAGCCGCAGCCCGCTCGGGGCGGTGGTGTCCCAGGGGATGTGGCTGTGCCCGAAGACGAGGACGTCCAGGTCGGGGAAGCGGGCGGCGCATCGGGCCTCGCGCCCCTGGGCGGCACCGGTCTCGTGGACCACCCCGAAGCGCAGGCCGCCGAGGTCGGCGTACGCCACCTCGGGGAGCCGGACGCGCAGGCCGGGGCCGTCGTTGTTGCCGTACACGCCGATGAGGCGGCGGCTGCCGGTCTCCAGCAGGTCGAGGGTGGCCTCGTCGACCCAGTCGCCGGCGTGGATCACGACGTCCGCGCACGGGAGTTCGGCGAGGAGCCGGTCCGGGAGCCGCTTGGCCCGCTTCGGGAGGTGGGTGTCGGAGGTCATGAGCAGGCGCACACCGTCAGCCTAGCCAACCCGGAAACTATTCAGCCTGAACTGAACAGTTCGGACTGGACAGTTTCAGCTTACGGTTCTAGGGTGGCCGCATGGCAGAGATCTCCGATTCCGCGACCCGGGCGGCCCGCGACCTGCGGGTGGTCTTCAGCAGGCTGCGCCGCCGCATCCGGGAGGTCGCCCAGGACGCGGACCTCACCCCGTCACAGGAGTCGGCGCTGACCCTGGTGTCGAAGCACGGCGCGGCCACGGCCAGCGCGCTGGCCTCCGCCGAGGGGGTGCGCCCGCAGTCGATGGCCGCCACCCTGGCCGCGCTGGACCAGCACGGCCTGATCCGGCGCAGCCCCGACCCGACCGACGGCCGCCGCCAGCTGGTGACCCTCACCGAGGTCGGCCAGGCCCGCGTCGAGGGCAACCGGCAGGCGCGCGAGGAGTGGCTGGCCCGCGCCTTCCAGGACCGGTACACCGAGGACGAGCGCCGTACCCTGCTCACCGCCATCGAACTGCTCGAACGGCTGTCGCGCCCGTGATGTCCAGGCTCACCTCGCGCACCCGCGCGGACACCCGTCCGGCGCCCGCCGGCTTCGACCGGCGACTGATCGCGCCGATGGTCCTGGGCTCCGTCCTGAACCCGATCAACTCCTCGATGATCGCCGTGGCCCTGGTGCCGATCGGCATAGCCTTCGGGGCGCCGCCCGCCGAGACGGTGTGGCTGGTCACCGCGCTGTACCTGGCGACCGCGGTGGGCCAGCCGGTGATCGGACGGCTCGTGGACATGTACGGACCGCGCAGGCTCTACCTCGTCGGGACCGGGCTGGTGGGCCTGGCCGGACTGGCGGGCACGCTGGCGCCCTCGCTGGGCGTGCTGATAGCGGCCCGGGTGCTGCTCGGGTTCGGCACGTCGGCCGCGTATCCGGCGGCGATGCGGCTGACCCGGAGCGAGGCCGAGCGCACCGGCCAGGACAGCCCGGCCGGGGTGCAGACCGCGCTCGCCGTGTCCGGCCAGACGGTGGCCGTGATCGGTCCGACGCTGGGCGGGCTGCTGATCGGCGCCGGGGGCTGGCACCTGGTGTTCGCCGTCAACGTGCCGCTCTCCGCGGCCTGTCTGGTTCTCGGCGCGAAGTGGCTGCCGAGGACCGCGGCCGCCGCCCGGTCCCAGCGCATGGACCTGGCCGGCATGGCCCTGTTCGCCGTCCTGCTGGTCTCGCTGATGCTGTTCCTGATGGGCCCGCGGCCCGACCGCTGGTACCTGCCCGCGCTGGCCGTCGTCGCGGCCGCGGCCTTCGCGGTTCGGGAGCTGCGGGTGCCCGACCCCTTCGTCGACCTGCGGGTCCTCGGCGGCAACGTTCCGCTCGTCGTCACCTACGTACGCCAGCTCCTCGCGTACACCACCTCGTACGCCTTCCTGTACGGCTACACGCAGTGGCTGGCGCAGGGTCGCGGGCTCGGCGCCTCCACGGTCGGGCTCGCGCTGCTGCCGCTGTCGGCCGCCGCGCTCGTCACCGCCACGGTCACCGGCCGCCGGGAGGCCGTCCGCGGCAAGCTGGTGGCCGGCTCCGTGCTGCAGATCGCGGGTTGCGCGGCCCTGCTGCTGGTCGGCGCCGGCAGCCCGCTCTGGCTGCTGCTCGCGGTCGGCGCGCTGCTCGGCGTCCCGCAGGGGCTGCTCGGGCTCGCCGCCCAGACCGCGCTGTACCGGCAGGCCGACCCGGAGCGGATCGGCTCCGCCGCCGGGCTGCTGCGCACGTTCATGTACCTCGGCGCGCTCGGAGCCTCCGCCGCCACCGCGGCGTTCTACCCGCACCGCGCCGACACGGGCGGGCTGCACGGCCTGGCCCTGTTCATGCTCGTCGGCTCCGCACTGCTGCTGGCGATCACCCTGCCGGACCGCTCACTGGCCCGGCCGACCCTCGAAACCCCCAAAACCACAGAAACCCCAATCCCGGAAACCCCAGAACCCTCTCAAGATCCTCAAGCCCCACAACCCCCTCAAGCCCGGCGAAAGGCCTGATCCATCCCATGTCTCTGAGCACCCTCGACCCGCGCACCGCCCTCGTCGTCATCGACCTCCAGCAGGGCATCGTGGCCATGCCCACCCAGCCGCACTCCGGTGCCGACGTGGTGGCCCGCGCCGCCGAGCTCGCCGCCGCCTTCCGTGCCAGGGACCTGCCCGTGGCCCTGGTCCGGGTCTCCTTCGCGGCCGACTTCGCCGACGCCGTGCCCGGCCGCACCGAGCGCCAGGCGCGCGGGCTCGCCTTCCCCGAGGGCTGGGACGTCGTGGTCGACGAGCTGTCCGGCCACGCCGGTGACATCCGGGTCACCAAGCACAACTGGAGCGCCTTCCACGGCACGGACCTCGACGTGCAGCTGCGCCGCCGGGGCGTCACCCAGATCGTGCTGGCCGGCATCGCCACCAGCATCGGCGTGGAGTCCACCGCCCGCGACGGCTACGCCCACGGGTACCACGTCACACTCGCCACGGACGCCATGGCCGACGGCGACGGCGAGGCGCACCGCAACAGTGTGGAGCGGATTTTCCCCCGGCTCGGTGAGTCGGGCAGCACGGCCGAGGTACTGGAACTGCTGGCCAAGACCCACGGCTGACCAGGACATTTGACGCACGGCTGACACTTCCCGACCCGGTCTTGACCAAGGGGTGCGACACGCCCGAGGTCGGGACCGGGTTAGCATTCGCCCACATGTACGTGCCGTCCAGGCAAACGGACGGCTTTATCCAGGGGGCTAGGAAGCCGGATGCCGGTCAAGGTGAGTGTTGTCGTCCCTGTCTACAACCCGGGACCCTATATCGAGGACTGCATCGCCTCGGTGCTGCGGCAGTCGCTGCCGCGCGACGAGTACGAGGTCATCTTCGTGGACGACGGCTCCAGCGACGAGACCCCGGCCCGGCTGGACGCGCTCGCGGCCGAGCACCCGCACATCCAGGTCATCCACCAGGAGCCCTCCGGCTGGTCCGGCAAGCCCAGGAACGTCGGCATCGCCGCCTCCAAGGGCGAGTTCGTGATGTTCGTCGACAACGACGACTTCCTCGGCGACGAGGCCCTGGAGCGGATGTACGACTACGGCGTCGCCAACGAGGCCGACCTCGTCATCGGCAAGATGGCCGGCAAGGGCCGCCCGGTGCCGGTGGAGCTGTTCCGCCGCAACCACCCGCGGGCCACCGTCGAGAACGCCCCGCTGATGAGCAGCCTGACCCCGCACAAGATGCTGCGCCGGTCCTTCCTGGACCGCATCGGGCTGCGCTTCCCCGAGGGCCGTCGGCGCCTGGAGGACCACGTCTTCGTCGCCGAGGCGTACCTGCGCGCGTCGAACATCTCGGTGCTCAGCGACTACGTCTGCTACTACCACATCAAGCGCGAGGACGCCTCCAACGCCGGTTTCCAGCGCTTCGACCCGGTCGGCTACTTCGGCAACCTCCGGGAGGCTCTCGACGTCGTCGAGCGCTACACCGAGCCCGGCGCCAAGCGCGACCGGATGTTCCACCGCTGGCTGAACAACGAGATGACCGAGCGGCTGCGCGGCAAGCGGTTCCTCAACCTGCCGGACGACTACCGCAGGGAGCTCTTCGACGAGATCCACAAGGTGATCGCCGAGCGGATGGGCCCGTCCGTGTTCGCCCTGCTCGCCCCGGCCCAGCGGGTGGTCGCCGAGCTGGCCGCCGCCGGCCGCTACGAGGACGTGCTCGCCGTCGCCGAGTGGGAGGCGGCCGTCACCCCCTCCACGGCCCTGGAGCGGGTCGTCTGGGACGGCGGCGCCCTGAAGCTCGACTTCACCGCCGAGTACACCGCGGACGGTGCCCCGAAGACGTACCCGGCCGACACCACTGCCGCGTCCGAGGGCCCGGCGGCGACGGCCGCGGAGGCGATCGACCGGCTGGAGCGCGGCACGGCGGCCCGGTTCAACAAGGCCAACGTCGACCTGGTGGTGCGCGAGCGCGAGACCCACGCGCAGTTCTTCCAGCCGGTCGAGCTGACCCGTGAGACCGTGCCCGTCGAGGGGGAGGCCGACCGGGTGCGCCTGGTCGTCCGCGCCACGGCCACGGTGAACCCGGCCACCGCCGCCAGCGGCACCCCGCTGACGGCGGGCCTGTGGGACGCGTTCGTCCGCCTGACGATCGGCGGCTGGACCCGGGAGCACCGGCTGTTCCCGGTGTCCAGGCATCCGCTCCCCGCGGTGCCGGTCCCGGGCGTGGTCGGTGGCCGGCGTGTGCTGCCGTACTGGACGGTCAAGAACAACTTCGCCCTCGACGTCGACATGGCGAGCAAGCGGCTCGGCTTCGGCGAGTTCAAGCCCGAGGACTTCACCGTGGCCGGGGACCGGCTGCGCGCGGTGCTGCCGTTCCACGTCGACGGTGACGTCAAGGCGTCGGTGCGGCTGACCGGCCCCAAGCCCGCAGCCGAGGTGCTGGAGGTGCCCGCCACGCTGTCGCCCGCGGAGGGCGGCGGAGCGGTGCTGGACGCCCCGCTGCCGGTCCGGTCCCTGCAGGAGGGCGGCTGGCGGCTCGCGCTGGCCCTGCTCGCGGACGTGGCCGAGCCGCGCTTCTTCACGCTGCCGCTGGTCGTCCGCACCTCCCCCGCGGGCCTGAAGGTCGTCAAGCCGGCCGCGAAGAAGTCCGCGGCGGCCGCCGCCACCCCGAAGTCCGGCCCCGGCGCCGTCCGTAAGCTGGCCCGCAAGCTTCCGCTGCCGGTGCGCCGCGCGCTGGTCAGGGCACTCGGCAGGGGCAGGACGCCCGCACGACAGGAAGGCAAGTAAGAACCGTGCGACCGTTGAGCATCGAAGGCGCCTGGGTCCAGGAGCCGAAGGTCTTCCCCGACGACCGGGGCAGCTTCCACGAGTGGTTCAAGGCGGAGGACTTCCGCGAGGCCCTCGGCTACGACCTCGACCTCGTGCAGGCCAACTGCTCGGTCTCCCGGCGGGGCGTCCTGCGCGGCGTCCACTTCGCCGACGTGCCGCCGAGCCAGTCCAAGTACGTCAAGTGCGTACGCGGGGCCGTGCTGGACGTCATCGTGGACATCCGGGTCGGGTCCCCCACGTTCGGCCGCTGGGAGGCGGTCCGGCTCGACGAGGAGAACCGGCACGCCGTGTTCCTCTCGGAGGGTCTCGGCCACGCCTTCATGGCGCTGACCGACGACGCCACGGTGGTCTACCTGTGCTCAGCTGTCCGCGGCCACCCCCGAGGACCTGCGGGCCAGCGCGCTGAGTCTGGACACCTCCCTGTCCCAGGCGGTCCGCGCAGCCGCACCGCCCCT
>NZ_JBEYJU010000100.1:0-32537 GCF_040703965.1 Streptomyces sp. NPDC006655
CGTGCGGCAGTCCGGCCAGGAATCGGGCGGCGAAGAGCAGGCCGAAGTTCGGGGCGAGCGCGGACGCCGTGTTGCCGACCACGAACAGCCCGGTCTGGCTGCGGGGATCACGCACCGCCGGCTCATGCCAGGGCGAACTGCTGGGCGCCGGAGCCGTTGCAGTCCCAGATCTGCAGGCGGGTGCCGTTCGCGGTCGCGCCGGAGGGTGAGTCGACGCAGCGGCCGGTGGTCGGGTTGTACAGCGAGCCGTCGGCGTTGCTGACCCAGTTCTGGTAGCCCCCGCCGTTGCAGGTGGCCAGCTGGAGTTTCGTGCCGGCCGTGCTGACCCCGCCCGCTATGTCCAGGCACCTGCCGAGGGTGCGCAGGGTCTGGCCGTTCCACGTCCACTTCTGGTCGAGCGAGGTCGCCTGCTGGCAGTCCCACAGCTGGACCGCGGTGCCGTCGCCGCCGGTGTCGTCACCGGCCACGTCCACGCACTTGCCGCCCGGACCGTAGATGGGGGTACCGATGGCGAACTGCTGGGCGCCGGAGCCGTTGCAGTCCCAGATCTGAAGCCGGGTGCCGTTGGCCGTGGCGCCCGACGGCGAGTCGATGCACCGGCCGCTGGTCGGATTGCGCAGCGTACCGTCGGCCTGCCGCACCCACGACTGGTAGCCGCCGCTGTTGCACGTGGCGAGCTGCAGTTTGGTCCCCGCGGCGCTGTTGCCGCCCGCTATGTCCAGGCACTTGCCGAGGGTCTGCAGGGTCTGGCCGCTCCACGTCCAGTGCTGGTCCCTGGCCGCCGACTGGCAGTCCCACAGCTGGACCGCGGTGCCGTCGCCCCCGGTGTCGTCACCCGACACGTCCACGCACGTGCCGCCGGGGCCGGTGATCGTCTGGCCGGTCACCGAACCGCCGCCACCGCCGGAGCCCGGACCCTTGTTGTACACGGCCACCGAGTCGACGACCAGCTTGCCGCCGGAGACCGTGGCCGCGTTCGGGCCCCCGCCGAACGCGTCCGGGAACCCACCGCCGATCGCCAGGTCGTAGATGATGAAGAAGGGGTGGTCGATCGCGTCGGACCAGGTCGTCGCGTCCACCTGGCCGGCGTTGACGGTGAAGAAGTTGTTCCCGTCGAGGTAGAACCGGATCTGCTCCGGTGACACGGAGCGGTCGATCTCCACCGCGTAGTCGTGGAAGCCGGTCTGGCAGCCGGCGCAGGCGCGCTCACCCGAACCGATGCCGGTCGACTCGTTGCACGGGCCGCCCGGGTTCACCCCGCAGTGAATGGTGCTGAAGACGGAGCCGCGGCCGTTGATGTCCTCCATGACGTCGACCTCGCCGGACTTCGGCCAGGTCACACCGGAACGCAGTGGTGCGCCGAGCATCCAGAACGCCGGCCAGTACCCGGCGCCGTTGGCGGTGGTGACGTTGGGCTGCTGGAGAACGGACTCGATGCGGACGACGCCGCCGGCCGGCGCGCCGAAGGACGCCGACTGGGTCTCCACGCGCCCCGAGGACCATCCACTGCGCGGGTCGGAACCGGAGTGCTGGGCCTGGAGCACGAGATGGCCCTGGCCGTCGTAGTAGACGTTCGAGGTGCTGTTGGTCATGGTCTCGATCTCACCGGTGCCGAAACTGCTGCCCGGCCCGGTGTCGTACTTCCACAGGCTCTGGTCGATGCCGGTGCCGGACGCACCGTTGAAGTCGTCGCTCCAGGTGAGCGAGAAGCCCGCCGGTGTCGGCGGCACGGCCGCCTGGGCGGTGAGCGACCCGGTGACGGTGGCCGCCACCACGAGTGCGACCACGGGTATCAGACCGAGGGTCCTTCTCCATCTGCGACGCAGCGGTCCTGTCAGTGTCATGTACCTGACCTCCAGAGAAAGGCGGTGGGGGAGAGGGGCGCCACCCGGGCAGGGATGGTCATGGCGAGCGGAGGACCGCCCGCCCCGCGGCGGTGGGCGTGCCGGTGACGCGGTGTCCGCGGTTCAGGGGCATGGGGGAGCCTCCTGGCACGATCCGGGACGTGCGGGGACCAGGGCCGGTGCGCGGGGCACTGAGGCGCCTGGGACAGTGCAACGTTGAAAGGTAGAGACCAATCGGCATGACAGCACGGACCGGGGGCCGTGTCCAGGGGGTGCGCAGGAGCAACGGGGCGGTCCGCCGCCGTTCGGGCGGCGGCGGACCGCACTCCTTTCATGGATGGCGCAGGAGAGTCGGCGCTGCGCGGGGAGGCGTGCGCCGAATCCGGGCGGGTGTCAGGCGGTGCACCCGGCCGGGGTGGCCCGTGAGGCGTCGGAGATCAGCGCCTGCTGGGCCGTCCTGAGCCGTCGGACGTCGGGCTTGACGACCCTGCGGTCGTACGTCAGCAGGCCGTTGAGCTCGCCCTCGACGTCCGAGATCTGGGTGTACACCGCGCCGTTGCCGCCCTGGCAGGCCAGCGCGTGCACCTCGGCGAGCTTGGCCAGGTAGTCGTCGGTGTAGCTCGCCGGGTCGACGTCGACGTACGACTGCTGCACGGACCAGGCGTGTCCCGGTACCGCGAGGCCGAGGCCGCCGTACTCGCCGCTGACCAGGGCGCGTCTGCCGTCGGGATGCGGCGGCAGGGCCGGACTGGGGTAGCCGTGCTCGTCCATGATGTCGCCGGTGCCGCCGTCCTCGCCGAGGTTGAGCCCGGACATGGAGTCGACCAGCCGGGTCGGGTCCCACGACTTGGCCTGGTCGGCGATGCGGGCCGTGTCGTACTGACCCCAGCCCTCGTTGAAGGTGACCCACATGACGACCGACGGGCTGCTGTAGTGCTCGTCGATCATCCGCTTCATCTCGCGCTCGTACTCGGCGCGCGCCGCTGCGGACGGGTTCACCCCCGCCGTCATCGCGGGCATGTCCTGCCACACCATCAGCCCGAGCCGGTCGGCCCAGTAGAACCAGCGGTCGGGCTCGACCTTGATGTGCTTGCGCACCGCGTTGAACCCCATGTTCTTGTGCATCCTCAGGTCGTACGCGAGCGCCTGGTCGGTCGGGGCGGTGTACAGGCCGTCAGGCCAGAAGCCCTGGTCGAGGGTTGCCATCATGAAGACCGGTCTGCCGTTGAGCAGGGTGCGCGGGACGCCGTTCACCTTCTCGACCTTGACCGACCGCATCCCGAAGTAGCTGCCGACGTGGTCGGCCCCGACGGTCACCTTCAGGTCGTAGAGGAACGGGTCGTCGGGCGACCACGGACGCGGGTCGTGCAGGCGCAGGGTCAGCGGTGTGCCGCTGCGGCCGGTGACCGTGGCCACCTTGCGCCTGCCCGCGTAGGCGGTCGCCGTGACCGGCAGGCCGTCGCGGACGCCCTGCGGCTCGACGGTGAGCGTGCCGGCGTCGACGTCCGGGGTGAGCCTGAGCCGGTCGACGTGGTCGGCGGCCACCGGCTCCATCCACACCGTCTGCCAGATGCCGGAGGTCGGCGTGTACCAGATGCCGCTCGGGTCCAGGCGCTGCTTGCCGACCGGCGGGTTCTCGCCGCCGGCCGCGTCGGTGGGGTCGTAGACGCCGACGATCAGCTCCTGGGTGCGGCCGGGCTTCAGCGCGTCGGTGATGTCGGCGCTGAACTTGTCGTAGCCGCCCTGGTGTTCGGCCACCTTGGTGCCGTTGACGTACACCTCCGCCCGCCAGTCGACCGCGCCGAAGTTCAGCTGTAGCCGCTTGCCGGAGCCGATCTTCCAGCCGGCCGGAACCGTGAAGGTGCGCCGGTACCACATGCGGTCCTCGTGCCGTTCGAGTCCGGACAGCTGCGACTCCACGGGGTACGGGACGAGGATCTTCTCGCCGAGCTTCCTGCCCACCGGCGGCCGCTCGCCCGCCGTGGCCGCGGCGAACTGCCAGGTGCCGTTGAGGTTCTGCCAGTCGGCGCGCGTGAGCTGGGGCCTCGGGTACTCGGGGTGGGCGTTGCCCGGCCCCACCTCGTCGGCCCACTTCGTGCGCAACTCGTACGTCGACTTGTTGGGACCGCTGCTCCAGAAGGAGCTGACAACGTTGCCATCCGTGCCGGCCAGTCCGCCCCGACCGTCGTAACGCACGTCGGCGAGGCCGGACGCGGTGCCGGTCTTGTTGCCGACGACGGGTTCCTTCAGCGTGATCAGCAGCTTCCGGGGGTCGGCGGAGTCCAGCCGGGCCTCGCCCGGGGGCCAGGTGGCGCCCCCGATCACGGCGTCGAGATGCTCGCCGAGACCGGCCGGCGGCGCGCCGAGCGGCTGTGCGAACTCCAGGGCGAGGGTACGGCCGCTCGCCTGGACGGCGGTCGAGACGGCGCCGTCGTAGTCGAAGCCGTCGGGCAGCCGGAACGCTGACTGCGGTACGGCTGTCTTGGTGCCGCCGGGCGGGGTCCAGCGCAGGTGGAGGTTGGAGCCGCCGTAGTGCTCGAAGTACTCGACCTTGATGTCGTACGCCTGGTTCGCGGTCAACTCGACCGGCTGGCCCGTCTGTTCGATGTCCCAGTCGTCCACCCAGTGGTCGATGACCAGCCGACCGTCCACCCACAGGCGGAAGCCGTTGTCGCCGATGACGGAGAACGTGGTGGGGCCGGTCTTCTCCGGGACGATCTTCCCGGTCCAGCGGACAGAGACGTCGTCCGACTGTCCGGTGGCGAAGTTCAGGCGCGGCTCCAGGGTGTCGAAGTCGAGGTTCGGGTCGAAGCCGGTGGCCTTCAGCTCGTGGAAGTCGAAGGCGCCGGGGGCGGACTGGGTGTAGTAGTCGCCCCTGAGGCCGTGGACCTCGACGGGATCGTCGGCCGCCAAGGCGGCGGTGGCAGCGGGCGGCGCGGTGAGGCCGGCCAGGCCCAGTGCCGCGGCGAGCAGCAGGGCAAGGCGTGGGCCGAGAGGTCTGATGCGCACGAATCCTCCTTGGGTGAGGAAGGGTGGCGGCTCGTTGCTTCAGTCTGTACAACGTTGGAAGGAACGGCAGTTGGCATGAGAGCACGGCTCTCGACCTGTGTCCAGGGACATGACGATCCGGGGATGTGAGGCACTCATCGACGCTGAGGAGATCCCTTGCGGGTCAGCCTGAGGGACGTGGCGGAACGCGCGGGCGTTTCGATCAAGACCGTGTCCAACGTGGTGAACCACTATCCGCACGTCACCCCCGCCATGCGCGCCCGGGTGCAGGCGGCGATCGACGAGCTGGGCTATCGGCCCAACCTGACGGCGCGACATCTGCGCAAGGGCCGGACGGGGATCATCGCGCTCGCTGTTCCCGAGCTCGGCAACCCGTACTTCGCGGAACTGGCCGGCGCGGTGATCGACGCGGCTGCGGAGCACGAGCTCACCGTCCTGCTCGACCACACGCGGGGCGAGCGCGAACAGGAGATCCTGGTCAGCCAGGGTTTCCGCGGCGGGGTGATCGACGGACTGATACTCAGCCCGCTGACCCTGGAGGCCGAGGACCTGCGGGGGCGGCCGGACGACGTGCCGCTGGTGCTGCTCGGCGAGCGCGAGTACGGCCTGCCCTTCGACCACATCGCGATCGACAACGTGGCGGCGGCCCGGTGCGCGGTACGCCATCTGCTGGACTGCGGCCGGAGCCGGATCGCCTACCTCGGGGTGCGCACCGACTCCGTGAACCGCCCCGCCCACCTGCGCCTTGACGGGTGGCGTGCGGAACTGGCGGCGGCCGGGGTGCCCGCGCCGGACAGCCTGGTGGTGCCGGTCGGCGGCTGGGACCGCGACGACGGTGCGCGGGCCATGGCCGAGCTGCTGGACTCCGGCGTGCGTCCGGACGCCGTCTTCGCCTTCAACGACCTGATCGCGATCGGCGCGATGCGGGTGCTGCACGAGCGAGGTCTGCGGGTGCCCTGGGACGTGGCGGTGGTCGGCTTCGACGACATCGCGGAGGGCCGCTTCGGCGCCGTCACCCTGACGACGGTGTCACCGGACAAGCAGGCCATCGCGAAGATGGCCGTGGCCTCGCTGCTGTGCAGCCTGTCGGGTCGTGCGGAGCCCGGCGGCCGCGAACTGAGCGCGGAATTCGAGCTGGTGGAGCGGGAGAGCACCTTGGGCCGACGCTGACGAGATTTCGGACGGAGGGCTTTACACGACCCTTCCAACGATGTAAAAACCTCTCCTGAACGACGAGCACGCGAATCGACGCAAGAGCAAGTCTCCCCCGAGAGCGCTCTCAGCTCCGGGGCCGTGCCGTTTGGGGACACTCGTGAAGCCCACCGCACCTGCCCGTCGCACCTCCGCCCGAACACTTCTCGGTACGGCACGGCCCTCGCCCTGCTGCTGCCGCTCGCCGTCTGCGGACTGATCGGCCAAGGCTCGCCGCTCGGCATCGACGTGCCCGTGTGGATCACCGTGACCCTGTTGTGCTCGGCGCCGTCGTACTGCGCCGGACCGGATTCGGGCAGTACGTCCACGCGGTCGGCGGCAACGAGGTCGGCGGCAACGAGGTCGGCGGCAACGAGGACGGGGGCAACGAGGACGGGGGAGCCCTGATGGGCGCTCCGGTGGCCCGTACGAAGGTCTCCGTGCAGCTCCCTGGTCGGCGTGCTGCTCCTGAAAGTCATCCAGAACGTGATCAGCCAGATCGGCTCGCTCGACTCCGCCTACCAGCAGGTCGTCAGCGGTGCCTTCCTGGCCGTGGTGGTCGTCGCCCAGACCTGGCTGGGCCGGAGACGGAGAGTGCTGTGAAACGTTTCTCGTCGAGATCCCGCCGCACGCCGACCGCGATGGTGGTGGCCGGCGCGCTGGCGGGGCTCTGCCTGGGCACGCCGGGCGTCGCGGCAGCGGGCTCCGCGCACCACAGGGCGCGCACCGCCACGGTGAGCGTGGCCGACGCCCGATTCGAGGTCCTGTCACCGACGTTGATCCGGACCGAGTACTCCGGAGACGACCACTTCGAGGACCGTGCCACCTTCAACGCGATCGGCCGGGACTCCTTCACCCCGCCGCCCTACACCTCGTCCGTGCGCGACGGCGTCCTGACCATCACCACCAGCGGCATGACGCTGCGCTACCGGGTCGGTTCCGGCCCGTTCAACGCCGACAACCTGACCACGTCCTTCAAGGCCGGCCGGACGCCGGTGCTGGCGGCGCCCTGGCAGCACGACGTCTGCGCCGTGGGCGCCCTGTGCGAGGCCGAGGACCAGCAGTACGACGGTCCGGGTCTCGCCGCCGACCACGGCGGATTCACCGGCAAGGGCTTCCTCGCCGGATTCGAGGTCGAGAACAACTCCGTTTCCGTGGACATGAGTTCAGCGACCTCCGGCACCTACGACCTCGCCGTGCGCTACGCCAACGCCGTCGGCGGCGACGGCCGGCACGAGACCCGCACGCTCAGCCTCAGCGTGGACGGCGGCGCCGACCGGACGTTCACGCTGCCGGCGACGCCGGACTGGAACACCTGGGGCGTGGCCCGGCTGCCGCTCACGCTCGGCGCCGGCCCGCACACCGTCCGGCTGCACCGCGCGGCTGCCGACTCCGGAAGCGTCAACATCGACAGCCTCGCCCTGCTCACCTCCGGAGCGGACTACCCCTCCCGAGCACGGAGCACGGTCAACGGCTGCCGGTTCGGGACCAGTTGCGAGGCCGAGGACGCCCTCCTGGCGGGATCCGCCGTCATCGCCACGGATCACCGGGGTCATGCCGGTTACGGCTTCACCGCCGAACTCAACCAGGGGTCGCGGGTCTCGGACCGCGTCACGGGCGTACCCGTGGACGGCACGTACGTGCTGAACCTCCGCTACGCCAACGGGACGGGCGGCGACGGCCTGCACCAGGCCCGCACGATCGACGTCGCCACCGGCAGCGGCCCCCCGGGGACCCTCACGCTCCCGGCCACCGACAACTGGGACACCTGGCGATCGGCCGCGGTCCCCGTCCAGTTGAAAGCGGGCACCGACGACATCGCCATGAGCTGTCCGGACGCCGGCAGCTGCCACGTCAACATCGACACCCTCGCGCTGAGCCGGCAGGACGAGCCCGCCCCCGCACCCCACCTCGCCCTGGGCGGCTACCGCCGCAGCCTCGACGGACTCAACGGCGACAGCGACCCCGCCCCCTGGACCACACCCGGCCTGCTGCACCGCGACGGCTGGTACCTGCTCGACGACACCTCGTCCGCGATCTACGACACCGCCACCGAGACGGCGTCCGCACGCCCCGCCCATGGCGGCCGCCCCTATCAGGACGGCTACCTCTTCGCCTTCGGCCACGACTACCGGCAGGGCCTCTTTGACCTCGCCACCCTCACCGGCCCGTCACAGCTGCTGCCCCGCTGGGCCTACGGCGTCTGGTACTCCGAATACATCGACCGCACCGCGAACGACTACGAGAACACCATCCTGCCCGCGTTCCGCGCGGCGGACGTCCCCCTGGACGTGCTGGTCACGGACACCGACTTCAAGTCGCCCAACACCTGGAGCGGCTGGAACTTCGACCCGGCCAAGTTCCCCGACCCCAAGGGCTTCTTCGACTGGTCCACGGGCCGAGGGCTGCACAACACCCTGAACGTGCACCCGAGCATCCTCGGCACCGACCCGCGGTTCGCGCAGGCCCAGGCCACGGCCAAGGGCAGACTGCGCAAGGGTGGTTGCGCGGGCAGCGCGGGCGCGGACTGCTACACCTTCGACTTCGGCGACCCCGACCAGCTCAGGGCCTGCCTCGACCTGCACCGGCCGATGGACCAGGCCGGCAACGACTTCTGGTGGCTCGACTGGTGCTGCGACACCTCCCGCTCCTCCCGGTCCGGAGTCACCCCGGACGCGTGGATCAACCAGAAGTACGCCGACCTCACCTCCTCCGAGACCGGCGACCGCGGCTTCGTCCTGTCCCGCGCCTACGGCTCGCTCCAGGCCGGCGGTTACAGCGGCGGCGTGGGCCTGCCCACCGGTCCCTGGGCCGACAAGCGCAGCACCCTCCACTTCACCGGTGACACCACCTCGAACTGGGGCACCCTGCGCGCCGAAGTCGGCTACACGCCGGGGGAGTCGGCCGCCACCGGCCTCGCCGCCGTCAGCCACGACATCGGCGGCCACAACGACGGGTACGGCATCCCCGGAGCCGAGACGTACACCACGAACGGGCAGACCCACCGCACCACCAGACTGCCCGACGACCTGTACGCACGCTGGGTGCAGTTCGGCACCTTCCAGCCCGTCGACCGGCTGCACAGCAACCACAGCGACCGCCTGCCGTGGCAGTACGGCCCCGAAGCGCAGAAGTCCGCCGAGAAGTTCCTCCGGCTGCGCGAGGCGCTCGTGCCCTACACGTATACCTTGGCGCAGCAGGCCGACACCACCGGCACCCCGATCGTCCGCCCGCTGTACCTCCAGTACCCGGAGGAGGAGAACGCCTACACGCAGGCGGACAGCGAGTACCTCTACGGCCCCGACATGCTGGTCGCCCCCGTCACCACCCCCGGCACCGACACGACCACCTCGGTCTGGTTCCCGCCGGGACGGTGGACGGACTACTTCACCGGCCGTACCTACACCGCACCCACCGGCGGAGCAACCTACGCCATCACGACCACCCTCGACACGATGCCGGTCTTCGTCCGAGCGGGCGGCATCGTCACCACCCGCTCCGACAACGTGCCGAACGACAGCCGCAGCCCGCTCGACAAGGTCACCGTCACCGTGGCACCCGGAACGTCCGGCACGTACTCCCTCTACGAGGACGACGGCACGACCGCGAACCCCGGACGTACGGCGACCACCCGGATCCGCTACGCCGAGCACCAGGACACCCACCTGCTGACGATCGCACCCACCAGGGGAACCTTCCCCGGACAGGTGGGCCGCCGTACCTGGACCGTGTCCTTCCTCGGCGTCGGCGCAGCACCGAGCCGAGTGAGCGCGGGCGGTGCCCGGTTGGCGACCACGGCCTGGCACTGGGACGCCGACACCCACGTACTGCGGGTCACCCTGCCCCCGCGGAGCATCCGCACCGCCACGGCCGTCTCGTACCGATAGCACGCCATGGCCCGGCAGACCTCGGCACGGTCGGCGTGCCCAGGTCTGCCCCCGGTCACCGCTCCTCGTCGGCCAGGACCGGGGACCCCGAAGACGTCGTCGAGCAGGGCGGCGTACTGCGTCTTCGAGCTGGTCCGCCCGTTCCTGGATCCGAAAGGCCGACGCCCTGGCCCTGGAGGGCGTGCACTTGGGCATGATGACGTGCATGGGGCTGGTGTGCTTAGGGCTGTTGATGACCGGTGCGGACTGCACGTGCCTGCGCGACGAGGACTACAGGTCGATCGCGCGGCGCCACCGGTCCGTCAAGGACCGCCTCGTGCAGCGCTGTAGGCCCCTGCGGCCGGCACGAGGCATGACATCCGTGGCGGTGGCGGTGGCGGCGGACAGGGACGGTGCGACCGGTGCCTGAGACAGCGCAAACACCGGCGGAACCCCGCCGGACGGGACAGCCGGTGGCCGACCTGCTGTTCGGGTTCCTCACCGCCGAACGCGCACAGCGGGAGGTGCTCGCCCCGCGGGTCGTGGCCGCCGTGGGAGGTGAGCGGCTCGACCAGATCCTGGACGGCACCCGCGAACGCGTCGGCGAGATCACCGGGGTACGGGACCATCCCGACGGGCTGGTGATCGAAGGCACCAGGGGGCGTGCCCTCGCCTTCGCCACCACACGCGACGGCCAGGTGCTCGACGGGCTGCTGATCGCCCCGGGCCCGTACCGCGTGCCGCGGCTGCGCGTCCCGCACGGGGCGCGGGCCGCCCTGGTGTGGACCGTGTGGGTGTTGCTGCTCGCCGCGCGCATCGACGCGTGCTGGCAGGCTCCTTCCCGCCTCGCCTGGTGCGGCCGTCTGCTCATCGTCGCGGCCGGCTACCTGCTCATGGAGGGCCGGCACGCCCCGGCTCGGCTGCCCTGGTGGATACGCCGGTGCGTGGAGGCCGGCGCGCTGGTGGCCCTTGCCTCCGCCTGCCGGCTGCCCAGACTGCCCGCGTCGGGCCGCGGTGAGGCCGAACTGGTGGTGGGCGTGGCCCTGCTCGCCGGCATCGGATGGTTCCTGCTCCGGGCGCGCCGCCACCGCTGGGGGACCGACGTGTCCCGGCCTCTCACCTTCCCCCTGCGGAACGGCAAGTGGTATGTCGCGCAGGGCGGCGGGGCCCGCCTGAACCATCACGCGTCCTTTCCCGAGCAGCGCGGCGCTCTGGACGTGATCCAGATCGGTCCGGGCGGTGCGCGCGCACGCGGCACCGGCCTGCGCGGGGAGAACGAGAGCTATCTCGTGTACGGGCAGAGCCTTTACGCTCCGTGTGACGGCACGGTCGTCTCCGCCGCCGATCACCTCGACGACCAGGAACCCGGCACGATCCGATACCAACCTCCCTATGGCAACCACGTGTTCATCGACACCGGCGCCGAGATCGTCAAGCTCGCTCACCTGCGTCGCGGCACCGTGACGGTGAGGACGGGCGATCCTGTGCACGCCGGGCAGCTGCTCGGCGAGGTCGGCAACTCCGGCAACAGCACGGAGCCCCACCTGCACATCCATGCCGAGCGCGACGGCCTCGGACTCGATCTTCAGTTCGCGGGCGTCACCGGCCCGCTGTGCCGGGGCCGGACCGTGCGCACGTAAGGCCTCGGTTCGCCCGACAAGCCCGGTTTCTGGGATTCCTGGCCCACCGACCTCGACGGCTGTGCCTTCCAGAAGACCAAGGTGCACGGCACCCAGTGCGCCGCCACCGGGACGGCTTTCGCACGTCAGGGCGGATGGTTCATGCCGGTCACGTGGGTGGCATGGTCAACGTGCTCTGCCTCGCCGGAGCAGTTGGGGTCTTTGCGCTCTCGCTCGTGTCGAAGCGGAAGCGGAAGCGGGGCGGGAAGCACCGAACGCCGCAGAAGCGGGCCCCCGGTACCGTGTCAGCCGGTGGAACCGGTGCTCCGTATCCGGGGGTGGCTCTCGCCGACGGGCGGGGTCCCGGCGCACGTGTGCGTGGACGCGTGCCAGACGCTCCGCCGCGCCTACGGCCGGCTCGGAGTGCGGGCCGCTCCCGCTTGATCTCACGGTTCGCGAAGGTGACCGCACCGATGCCGGGCCCTTTTCCCGAACGATCGCGGCGATGCCGGCGCGCGTCGACGTCTTCGGCGGTATGCCGCCTCACCCGGCCACGGCCCGGGACCGCCCCGTGCCGGGACATCCGCGTGGGTGAGCACCCCTGGCCGTGGTTGTGCCACCAGCGGCCGGGTACTCGGCTGCACCCACCGTGAGGGGCGCCCGCAGGAGCCCGAACCGTCACGGCTCGACGGCTGCGGGAGCACCCGGCGTCCGACATCCCCCCTGCGAGGCCCCCGATGAGCCGTCTCTTCTCACCGCTCACCCTCCGCGGCACGACCTTTCCCAACCGGGCCTGGGTGGCCCCGATGTGCCAGTACAGCTCGGTAGGCGGCTATCCGCAGGACTGGCATCTGGTCCATCTCGGTTCCCTGGCACGTGGCGGGTCCGGCCTGGTCATGCAAGAGGCCACGGCAGTGGAACCGGAGGGCCGGATCACCCCGTCCGACGCCGGCATCTGGGATGACGGGCAGGCCGCCGCGTACAAGCGGATCACCGACTTCGTCCATGGGCAGGGGGCCGTTGCCGGCATCCAGATCTCTCATGCCGGCCGCAAGGCGTCGACGGCACCGCCCTGGGGCGGAGGCGGGTACGTCGAACCGGAGGCCGGAGGTTGGCAGACGGTGGCACCGTCACCGCTGCCGTTCGGGGACTGGCCGGCCCCACGAGAGCTCGGCGCGAACGACATCCGCGCTCTGGTCCGGGCCTTCGGCGAGGCCGCCGCGCGGGCGCTGTCAGCCGGCTTCGAGGTCCTGGAGATCCACGCTGCGCACGGCTATCTGCTGCACCAGTTCCTGTCGCCGCTGTCCAACCACCGCGGCGACGAGTACGGAGGCGATCTCGCCGGGCGCAGCCGTTTCCTCGTCCAGGTCACCGACGCCGTACGGGCGCAGTGGCCGGAGGACCGCCCGCTGTTCGTACGCTTCTCGGCCACGGACTGGGCCGACGGCGGCTGGACACCGGAAGAGACGGTCGAGCTGTCGCGGCACCTGGTGGCCCACGGCGTCGATCTGGTGGATGTCACCAGCGGCGGCCTCGTCCACAACGCCCGTATCGAAGTGGAGCCCGGCTATCAGGTTCCCTTCGCCCGAGCTGTCCGCGAGGGCGCGGCCCTGCCCGTCTCCGCGGTCGGCCTGATCACCGCACCGGAGCAGGCCGACCAGATCCTCGTGGACCGCTCGGCTGACGCGATCATGCTCGCGCGCGAACTGCTGCGCAACCCGACCTGGCCGCTCCGGGCGGCCCACGTGCTCCGTGACGACGTTCCCTGGCCGAAGCAGTACGAGCGTGGGCGCCCACGTCACGGCTGACGCAGCCGGGAATGGGACCCAAGACGGAGAGGTTTCCTCCGCTATGACGGATCAATGCGGTAATGCCGCCTTTCCCGTACCTCCGAACGAGTCGATACGTGCGGTGCTGGCGGCCGACCGTGTCGGCACACTGCGGCAGATATCCGCCCTGAGCCGTGAGTACGAAGGGATCGTCGAGGCGAACGCCTTGGTGGCCATTGACGACGAACACGACCCGGAGGGGGCGAGCACGGCCTTCGAGCGGGCGCACGTCGCCGCCCTGCTGTCCCAGGCGCGGGAGCATCTGGACGATCTCGATCACGCCCTGGAGCGACTGGAAAGAGGCGACTACGGACGCTGCGAGCAATGCGGTGAGCCGATCCCGACGGGGCGCCTCGAAGTCCGCCCGGCGGCGAAAACCTGTGTGAGCTGCGCGTCTGTGTCTCGTTGAAGCGCGCACGCTCGAGGGCGCCGCATGTCGCCCCGCCCCGACCGTTGGTTCCAACGGACCGGTGCCCGCTCCGGGAGGGGCGTGGCGGCCGCACCGGTTCCCGCCCCGTCGTGTGTTCGAGCGGTGGCCTGCGTTCTTGTACTTCCGTGCACAGCGGGCATCCGTCCGTGCGGAACACTGATCACGCACACGTGGAACCGACGAGGAGGCCGGTGCATGACACGCCCGATCACGGCAGGGGTCGACGGTACGCAGGAGAGTCTCGCGGCTCTGGACTGGGCCGCTCGCGAGGCGGTCCGGCGGGGGCTGCCGCTGCGGGTGGTGCACGCCTGGCGGTACGAGGAGCACGAGGCGCTCGCCGGTGATCGGGACGCCCAGCGCGGGTGGGTGTCCGAGGGCGTGAGCGAGTCGGTGCGGGCCGTCACCGGACGGTATCCCGACCTCACGGTGAGTGTCGACGTAGTGGAGGGCGCCCCGGTGGAGGTGCTCGTGGACGCGGCCGCCGGGGCCGAGCTGCTGGCGCTGGGCTCGCGCGGGCACGGGCCGGTCGTCGGGTTCCTGCTGGGCTCCGTCGGCCAGCAGGTGATAGCCGAGGCGGCCCGTCCGGTCGTTCTGGTCCGCGCCGGGGACCGGCCCGCCGCGGAGGCCGCCGGCCGGGAGGTGGTGGTGGGTCAGCAGGGCGGCCCCGAGGACAGCGCGGCGGTGCTGGAGTTCGCCTTCGGGACGGCGGCGGCCCGCGGGGCGGCGGTCCGGGTCGTCCGGGCCTGGACACTGCCGCCCGTCTTCGCCTACAGCCCGGGTTCGACGAAGCTGCTGGAGGAGGCCGGGGGCCTGGAACCGTACGAGAGGAAGGCGCTGGCCGACGCCGTGCGGCCGCTGCGGGAGCGGTTCCCCGCGGTGCCGGTCGCCGAGCACGTGGAGATGGGCAGCGCCGGCCAGGTGCTGCTGTCGGTGGCCGGACGTGCACAGTTGATGGTCGTGGGCCGGCGCGCCCACCGGACGGCGGTCGGCGCCCGCATCGGCTCGGTCGCGCACGGAGTGCTGCACCACGCCGACTGCCCGGTGGCCGTCGTGCCGCACGACTGACCGGCCCGGCCGCTCACCCCGCCGCTCACCCCGCCGCTCACCCCGAGGCTCGCTCGGGGTGAGCTCGGGGTTCACTCCGGGGTGACCGGCTCCAGCGTCTCCCGGGCCTTGGGCAGCACGTTCTCGATGTAGTCCTCGACCGCGACGTCCAGGCCTATGTCGTGCTGGGCCCGCTCGGACAGGTACCAGCGGTGCTCCAGCAGCTCGTGGTAGATCTCGGCGGGGTCCATGGAGCCGCGCAGCTCCAGCGGCACGGCCCGCACCGTGGGGCGGAAGACGTCCCGCACCCACCGGTGGGCCAGGACCTCGGGGCGGGCGGCGAGGGGGTCGCCCGGGGCGTAGTCGTCCTGGGTGGCCATCCAGCTCTCCAGGTCGTTCAGCAGCCGCCGCGCCTGGTTCTCCTCGGCGTCCAGCCCGGTGAGCCGGAGCAGCTGGCGCTGGTGGTGGCCGGCGTCGACGACCTTCGGCACGAAGGTGACGCTGTCGCCGTTGGAGGAGTGCTCGATCTGCATCTCGGCGACGTCGAAACCGAGTTCGTTGAGCCGCCGGATCCGGCGCTCGATGTACTGGTACTTGCCCGCCGGATACACCGAGGTCCGGGTCAGCTCCCCCCACAGGTCGCCGTACCGGGTGCAGATCTCGAACCCGAACTCGATCGGGTCCAGCGACGGGTGCAGCGCCCCGGACGCCTCCAGGTCGAGCAGTTCCCCGCTGATGTTGACCCGGGCGAGGTCGAGGTCGTACTCGCGCTGTCCGTTGCTCAGCTGCGGGTGCAGGTCGCCGGTCTCGGCGTCCACCAGGTACGCCGCGTAGGCGCCCGCGTCGCGCCGGAACAGGGTGTTGGACAGCGAGCAGTCGCCCCAGGCGAAGCCGGCCAGGTGCAGTCGTACGAGCAGGACCGCCAGGGCGTCCATGAGACGGTGCATGGTGGCGGGCCGCATGGTCGTCTCGAACATCGAGCGGTACGGCATCGAGCCGCCCAGATGCCGGGTGACCAGCACCGACTCCAGCGGTTCGCCGTCCGGGTCGGTGCGGCCGGTGATCACCGCGAGCGGGTCGACCGCCGGGATGGCGAGCCGGTCCAGGTCGCGCAGCAGCTCGTACTCGCGCAGCGCCGGGCGCTCCGCGAGCTCCTTCACCGCGATGACCTCGGTGCCCGCGCGGGCGTAGCGCACCACGTGCCGGGAGATGCCACGGGGGAGCGGCACGAGGTACTCCTCGGGCCACTCCTCCAGCGGCACGTCCCAGGGGAGTTCCAGCAGGAGTGCCGGGTGCTCCGGATTGGTCGCGCTGATCTGCAGTGCCATGTCCCGAACCTTAGACGGCGCGTTCGCGGGCCTGCTGGGCGGCCGCCTGCACGGACCCCCGGTGCAGTGGGCCGTGCCCGGGCAGCAGCGCGTCGGCGTCGAGTGCCGCGATGACGTCGAGCGAGGCGACCGCGCGGGCCCGCTCGTGGTGGAACATGTCGGGCAGCAGCTGCGGGCCCTTCACCCGCGAGGTCCGGTGGCCGCTGACCAGGGCGTCACCGGAGATCACCAGGCCGGCGTCGGGCAGGTGGTAGACGGTGTGCCCGTCGGTGTGGCCGGGGGTGTGCACCGGGACCGGCCGGCCCGGCAGGTCGAGGGCGCCGCCCACGGCGGCCGGGAACGCCTCGGGCGCGGTGACCGGGTGCTGCTCGGTGCCGCCGACCCGCAGCACGTGCACCAGCCACGGCACCACCCCGGGCCGCCAGGCGTTCTTCAGTACCTCGCCGACCGCCACCTGCTGGAGGTAGTCCCGTCGCGCGTGCGGGACCTCGGCCTCGTGCAGGTAGACGGGGACGCCGTACGTGTCGCGCAGGTACTCGGCGGAGCCGAGGTGGTCGTTGTGCGCGTGGGTGATCAGTACGGCCGTCAGCGCCTCCGGCGAACCGCCCACCTCCGCGAGGGAGTCGAGCAGTCCCTGCCGGTCCCCGGGGTAGCCGGTGTCCACCAGGGTGACGGCGTCACCGTCCTTGAGGATCACCCAGTTGGTGTGGTTGCCGTGCACCAGATAGATGCCCTTGGCGACTTCGTGTACCTCGGCCCGCATGATCTCCCCGGCTCGCCCGTGCGTACAGATCGAAACGGAGGACAGCCAACCACATGCGGCCGTCCGGCGGTCGGCCGGGAACCGGACTCAGCGCACCCCGTGCGGCCGGAACTGCACGCTGATCCGCGGCCCGGCGGCCCGCGCCGTCTTCGGCACGCAGTGCTCCCAGGTCCGCTGGCAGGAACCGCCCATCACGATCAGGTCGCCGTGCCCCAGGGGGCGCCGGAGGGAGGGGCCGCCGCCCAGCGGGCGCAGCAGCAGGTCCCGGGGCTCGCCCACGGAGAGGATGGCGACCATGGTGTCCTGCCGCGCGCCCCGGCCGATCCGGTCGCCGTGCCAGGCGACGCTGTCCCGGCCGTCGCGGTAGTAGCAGAGCCCGGCCGTGGTGAACGGCTCGCCCAGTTCGTCGGCGTAGTGCCGGGTGAGTGCCTCGCGGGCCTCGGTGAGGACCGGATGGGGGAGCGGGTCGGCCGCGCCGTAGAAGGCGAGCAGGCGCGGTACGTCCACCACGGTGTCGTACATCGTGCGCCGCTCGGCGTGCCAGGGGACCTCGGCCGCGAGCCGCTCGAACAGCTCGTCGGCGCCGGTCAGCCAGCCGGGCAGGACGTCGATCCAGGCGCCGGAGCCCAGCACGGTCCTGCGGACCCGGTCGAGGGGGCCGAGGCGCAGTTCGTCGGTCTGGTCGAACAGGGAGCCCTGGAGGTGCGTGGCCATGCGACCAGCCTACCCTTTAATCGAAAATCTGTTCTGGTTCGAACGGTGGGGTCCCGGCCGCCCTTTCGATACATTCATGTATCCGATACATTCGTGTATCGATCGGAGGTGGAACGTGCCCGTGGACGACGCGCCCCAGCGTGTGACCCGGCGCCGGGTGCGGACCCGGGCCCGGTTGCTCGACGCCGCGTTCACCGTGTTCGCCGCCAAGGGCTTCGGACGGGTCTCCATCGAGGAGGTCTGCGAGGCCGCCGGGTTCAGCCGGGGCGCCTTCTACTCCAACTTCGCCACCCTCGACGAACTCTTCTTCGCCCTCTACCAGGAACGGGCCGACCTCATCGGCCGGCAGGTCGCCGACGCGCTCGCCCTCGACGGACCCGGCCTCGACGTGCCCGCCTCCGTCGACCGGGTCACCGAGGTGCTCCTCCTCGACGTGGACTGGCTGCTCGTGAAGACGGACTTCCTGGTGCACGCCGCCCGGGACGCGGCCGTGGCCGGGGCCCTCCTCGACCACCGCGCCCGACTGCGCCACGCCATCGCCGACCGGCTCTCCCGGGCCCCGCTCCCCGCCGTCCTCGGTGGCGCCGACTCCGCCGCCCACGCCGTGGTCGCGGCCTACGACGGCGTCACCACCCAACTGCTGCTCGACCGGGACGTGGCCCAGGCCCGCGCCTGGCTCAAGCAACTGCTCACCGCGCTGCTGACCGACGGCAGCGCCCCGAGCGAGACCTCCGGGCCGAGCCCCCGATGAGATCAGCTCGCCCATGTCAGCCTCCCCCATGAGAAAGGCAACGGACGCCATGGACGCGGACGTCATCGTCGTCGGAGCGGGCCTCGCCGGTCTGGTCGCGGCGCACGAACTCACCAGCAGGGGCAGGCGCGTCGCCCTGGTCGACCAGGAGAACGCCGCCAACCTCGGCGGCCAGGCCTTCTGGTCCTTCGGGGGCCTCTTCCTCGTCGACTCGCCCGAACAGCGCCGCCTCGGCATCAAGGACTCCCTCGACCTCGCCTGGAGCGACTGGCGGGGCAGCGCCCGGTTCGACCGCGAGGACGACGAGGACTCCTGGGCGGTGCGCTGGGCGCGCGCGTACGTCGAGTTCGCGGCGGGGGAGAAGCGCCCCTGGCTGCAGAGCCACGGCATCGGCCTGCTGCCCACGGTCGGCTGGGCCGAGCGCGGCGACCTGCGCGCCGACGGACACGGCAACTCCGTCCCCCGCTTCCACGTCGCCTGGGGCACCGGCACCGGCGTGGTCGAGCCCTTCGCCCGGTACGCCAAGCAGGCCGCCCGCGACGGACTGCTCACCTTCTACCACCGCCACCAGGTGGACGCACTCGTCATCGAGGACGGCGAGGCGCGCGGCGTGCGCGGCACGGTCCTCGCCGACGACGACTCACCGCGCGGCGTCGCCTCCAACCGCGATCGGATCGGCGACTTCGAACTCACCGCCCAGGCCGTGATCGTCACGTCCGGCGGCATCGGCGCCAACCACGACGTCGTCCGCCGCCACTGGCCCGAGCGCCTCGGCACGCCCCCCGCCGAGATGGTCACCGGCGTCCCCGCCCACGTGGACGGCCGCATGCTCGACATCAGCGCCGAGGCCGGCGTCCGCCTGGTCAACCGGGACCGCATGTGGCACTACACCGAGGGCATCCAGAACTGGAACCCGATCTGGCCCGGCCACGGCATCCGCATCCTGCCCGGCCCGTCCTCGATCTGGCTGGACGCCCTCGGTCGCCGCCTGCCCGACCCCTGCCTGCCGGGCTACGACACCCTGAGCACCCTGAAGTACCTGCGCACCACCGAGGACATCGCCGGGTACGACCACTCCTGGTTCGTCCTCACCCGGAAGATCGTCGAGAAGGAGTTCGCGCTCTCCGGCTCGGAGCAGAACCCCGACATCACCGCCAAGGACCGCAAGGCCGTCCTGCGCGACCGGCTGCTCGGCAAGGGCGCGCCCGGCCCGGTGCAGGCCTTCCTCGACCACGGCGCGGACTTCGTCACCGCGAACTCCCTCGACCAGCTCGTCGAGAAGATGAACGGCCTCACCGACAAGCCACTGCTCGACGCGGCCGGGGTGCGCCGCCAGATCGTCGCCCGCGACCTGCAGATCCACAACTCCTACAGCAAGGACTCCCAGGTCCAGGGCATCCACAACGCACGCCGGTACATCGGGGACCGCCTCGGCCGGGTCGCCGCCCCGCACCGCATCCTCGACCCTGCCGCCGGTCCGCTGATCGGCGTCAAGCTGCACGTCCTCACCCGCAAGACCCTCGGCGGCATCCAGACCGACCTGGACTCCCGTGCCCTCGGCGCCGACGGCAGGCCGATCGGCGGGCTCTACGCGGCCGGCGAGGTGGCCGGCTTCGGCGGCGGCGGGGTGCACGGCTACAACGCGCTGGAGGGCACCTTCCTCGGCGGCTGCCTCTTCTCCGGCCGGGCGGCGGGCCGGGCGGCGGCGAAGCAGACCGCGTAGCTCACTCCGCCAGGAGCCGCGCCAGCACGCCGGCGTGGCTCTCCTCGGGCGTCTTCGACGCGGTGAGCAGGGTGACCTTCCGCCTCCGGGCCGTCTTCCGCAGGCCGTCGAGGAGTTCGGCGGCCTCGGGAGCGTCGAGCTCCGCCTCGTAACGGCGGGTGAACTCCTCGTACGAGCCGCCCTCGTGGAACCAGCGGCGCAGCTCCGTGGACGGCGTCAGCCCCTTCGGCCACTCGTCCACGCGCGCGTCCTCCTTGGACACCCCGCGCGGCCAGAGCCGGTCCACCAGGACCCGCACCCCGTCGCCCGGCTCCGGCGATTCGTAGATCCTGCGGACGCGCACGCTCACGGTCGGGCACCTCTCGGCTCGGTGACGGTCCCGCGAGCGTACGCGGCGGACCCCCGCCACCGGCCGCCGACGCGGCGCGAACTGACCTGAACGAGGGGGCAGCACGGACGCCGCCGCCCCCAGGGCCTGTCGTAGTGTGGGCCATTGATCATCAGCCACTCCCTCCCAAGGAGCGCATGTGCAGGCTGCAAGCAGACGTACCTCGGTCCTCCGCCGCGAGGCCGTCCTCGCGACCGTCCCGGTCGCCGTGGCGGCCCTGCTCGCCGCCGCCGGACCGGCCTCGGCGAGCACCGTCGGCGGCTCGGGCGCCGGCGACCCGTACTTCCCGCTCAGCGGCAACGGCGGCTACCACGTCGGCCACTACGACCTGACGCTCCGCTACGACACGACCTCCCGTCACCTCGACGGCAAGGCCGTGCTCAGCGCCCGGGCCACCCAGCGGCTCACCCGCTTCGACCTCGACCTCAAGGGCCTCAAGGTGACCCGGGTGACCGTCGACGGACGCACGGCCCGCTTCAGCCGCAGCGGACAGGAACTCGTCGTCACGCCGTCGCGCGCACTGGCGAAGGGCCGGGAGTTCCACGTCGCCGTCAGCTACAACGGCACGCCCGGGCCGGTCACCGACCCCGACGGCTCGGCCGACGGCTGGATCCCCACCGACGACGGCGCGTTCGTCGCCGGGGAGCCGCAGGGCGCGATGACCTGGTTCCCGGCGAACAGCCACCCCAAGGACAAGTCGTCGTACGACTTCACGATCACGGTGCCCAAGGGGCGCACCGCCGTCGCCAACGGCGTCCTCGTCGGACAGCACACGTCGGCCGGGCGCACCACCTTCCGGTGGCGGCAGAGCGAGCCGATGGCCGCGTACCTCGCCACCGCCACGGTCGGCAAGTTCACCGTCCAGCAGTACACCACCCGGGACGGGATCAAGGTGTACAACGCGGTCGACCCGCGCGAGGCGAACGGCTCGGCGCCCGTGCTGAAGGAGCTGCCGTCGGTCCTGGACTGGGAGAGCCGACTGTTCGGGCCGTACCCCTTCCGGTCCGCCGGGGCGATCGTCGACCACGCGCCGAGCGTCGGATACGCCCTGGAGACGCAGGGCCGGCCGATCTACGACTCCGCGCCCGACCTCAGCACCCTCGTCCACGAGAGCGCCCACCAGTGGTTCGGCGACTCCGTCTCCCTCACCGCCTGGAAGGACATCTGGCTCAACGAGGGCTTCGCCACGTACGCCGAGTGGCTCTACAGCGAGCAGCACGGCGGTGACAGCGCGCAGAAGACCTTCGACGCGCTGTACGCCAAGCCGGCGGGCGACGCCCTGTGGGCGTACCCGCCGGGGGACCCGGGAAGCGGGAAGAACATCTTCGGCGAACCGGTCTACGCCCGCGGGGCGATGGCGCTGCACGAGCTGCGCGGGGCCGTGGGGGACGCGGTCTTCTTCCGGATCCTGCGGGCCTGGGCGAGTGAACACCGGTACGGGCATGGGACAACTGCACAGTTTGTGAAGCTGGCTGAGGGGCAGTCGGGGGTCGACCTCGGGTCCTTGTTCCAGACGTGGTTGTACAAGAAGGGCAAGCCGTGACGACACCGCTCCGCGCCCCAAATGGGCGCGAAAGCTGACCAGTTCCTTACATTTCTCGGCCAGAGTCGGTTTCATGATCCAACGCAGAACAGCTGTCGCCCTTCTCGCCTCCCCCCTTCTGCTGTCCGGTTGCGGGGGAGGCGCCGAGGCCGCGCAGAGCCCCGCCGACGACGGCCGGGCGGCGCGGGTGACGGCCTCACCCACGGCCGGGAGCGGCCCGCAGGGCCAAGGGATACCGGGGCTCGGGCCGAAGACGACGGCCGCGATACCCGAGCGGGCGGAGCAGGTCGTCGTCGCCTCCGGGCGGGGCAGGAACTCCCCGGTGTCCACCGTCGTCCTCTACGAGCGCGACGACACCACGTGGCAGCCCGGCGCCAGTTGGCCCGCGCACAACGGCAAGGACGGGTGGAGCGAGCACCACATGGCCGGGGACCTGCGCTCCCCCGTCGGTGTGTACGGGCTGACCGACGCCGGAGGCCTGCTGGCCGACCCCGGGAGCAAGCTGCCGTACCACCACTCGAACGGCTTCCACGCGCCCGGCACCGGGTTCGAGGGCGAGCCGTTGGAGGGCTCCTTCGACTACGTGGTCGCCATCAACTACAACCGTGAGCCGGGCACCTCACCGCTCGACTGGACCCGGCCGCTGGGGGCCGCCCGCGGTGGCGGCGTCTGGCTGCACGTCGACCACGGGGGTCCCACACACGCCTGCGTCAGTGTCGCCAAGGCACACATGAAGGAGCTGCTGCGCACCCTCGACCCGGCCCGGCATCCGGTCGTGGTCATGGGGTACGCCGACTGGCTCGCACAGTAGACGCCCCAGGATCCGTACCCGTGTGCGCGCATGTGCTGGTGGCCGAGGACGACGAGATGCAGGCCGAGCTGATCCGGCGGTCGCTGCTGGCCGAGGGCCACACCGCGACCGTCGTCCACGACGGCGCCGCGGCGCTGGACGCGGCCCGGCGGCTCGGGCCGGACCTGGTCGTCCTCGACCTGATGCTGCCGGTCGTCGACGGCTTCGGCGTGTGCCGCGTGCTGCGCCGCGGCGACCCGCAGATCCCGGTGCTGATGCTCACGGCCCGCTCCGACGAGGACGACGTCCTGCTCGGCCTGGAACTCGGCGCCGACGACTACATGACCAAGCCGTACAGCCCGCGCGAGCTGATGGCGCGGATCCGGACGATCCTGCGGCGCAGCGGGCGGAGCGCCGCCGTCCGGGAGGAACCCGCCGTGATCGCGGCCGGGATCAGCGTCGATCCGGTGCGCCACGAGGTGCGCCGCGACGGGGAACCGGTGGAGGTGACCCCGGCCGAGTTCCAGATCCTGCTCGCCATGGCGGGGGAACCCGATCGGGTCTTCACCCGCCGGCAGTTGCTGCAGTGCACCCGCGGCTTCGACCGGTCCTCCACCGAACGCGCCGTCGACGTCCATGTGATGAACCTGCGCCGGAAGATCGAGTCCGATCCGCGCCGGCCGGTACGCCTGGTCACCGTGTTCGGCGTCGGCTACAAACTGAGCGGCGGCAGGCCGTGACGCCGCGGATACCGTGGCGCAAACGGCTGCTGGTGCGGCTGCTGTTCACCTCGGTGCTGATCGCCGTCTGCTCCGTGGCCGCCACCGCCTGGCTCGCCGTGACGACCACCACCAGCGCCCTGGAGGAGGAACAGGGCCAGGACCTCGCCGCCGACAACCGGATCCTCGCCCAGCTCAGCGGGTACGCCGCGGACCACCCCGACTGGACCGGGGTCGGGCACACCGTGCGCACGCTGGCCGCCAGGACCGGCCGCAGGATCGCCCTGACCACCTCCGACCGCACCCTGATCGCCGACTCGGCGCCCGGCGGCACCCCGCTCCCACCTCGCCCGGCCGCCGCCGTGGACCCCCTGCACACCGACACCTACACGGAGTTCGGCGCCCAGCTCAGCGGCATCGACCCACGGGCGGTGGGACCGTTCCGGCTCACCGCGCAGGAGCGCGAGAAGCTGGACCTGGTCGCGAAGAAGGAGCAGACGTGCTTCGACCGCATGGGCGTGGCGACCAGCGTCGGGCACGTCCCGAGCGGACGGCCGTACGTCGTCGTCCAGGACCCCCGGGACACCGCCCTGGAGATCAAGGTCGGGTGCGGCCATGTCTACGACGTGCCGACCGTGGAGACGGCCGACGCGCTGGACGTCCCGACCGCCACCGAGGCCAGGGCGCTGCGCACCCTCACGGACCTGGCCCGCGCCTGCCTGCGGGCCCGGGACATGGATCTCGGCGGCTCGCTCTCCCTCACCTACGACACGACAGGACGCAATCCGGTCACGGGCGGCTTCCTCGTCACCAGGAAGGGCGCCGAGCGGCAGTCGGACCGGACCGCGAGGAACTGCGTCACCGAGGCCCGCCGCACCCAGCTCGAACCCTATGTCGCCCCCGCCGCCGAACTGTTCCTCGGCATCGGCGACCAGACCGCGCCCCGCTTCGACATGTCCCGGGCCAACAAGACCAGGATCGTCGGCGCGGCCGGCCTGGTCCTCGCGATCACGGTCGCCGTCACCGCCGTCGTCGCCACCCGTCTGGTACGACCGCTGCGCGCGCTCACCCTCGCCGCCCAGCAGCCGCCCGAACTGCACGCCAGGGCACCGGTGCGCACCCGGGACGAGACCGGGCTGCTCGCCGAGGCGTTCAACGAGCTGACCGAGCGCCGGGAACGCCTCGAGGAGCAGCGCAAGGCGATGGTCAGCGACATCGCCCACGAACTGCGCAGCCCGCTCACCAACATCCGCGGCTGGCTGGAGGTCACCAAGGACGGTGTGGTCGCCCCCGATCCGGCGCTCCTCGATTCCCTGCACGAGGAGGCCCTGGTCCTGCAACGGATCATCGACGACCTCCAGGACCTGGCGGCCGCCGACGCCGGAACCCTGCGCGTGCACCGCGAACCGGTCCGCGCCGCCGACCTGGTCGACCAGGTCGCCGCCGCCCACCGGGTGGCCGCCGACGCGGCCGGCGTCACCCTGGTGACCGACTCCGACGGCACCGCCTGGCTCGACGCCGACCCGGTGCGGATGCGACAGGCGCTCGGCAACCTGGTCTCCAACGCGATCCGGCACACCCCCGCCGAGGGGACCGTCACCCTGACCGCCCGTCATGACGGCGACGACGTCGTCCTCACCGTGGCCGACACCGGGCCGGGCATCGCGCCGGAGGACCTGCCGCACGTCTTCGAACGGTTCTGGCGCGCGGAGAAGTCCCGCAGCCGCCGCACCGGGGGCAGCGGCCTCGGACTGCCGATCGTGCGGCACCTGGTCGCCGCCCACGGCGGCACCGTCGAGGCGCGGAGCGAGCCGGGCCGGGGCGCCCGGTTCACCCTGCGGCTGCCGGGAGCCCCGGCCCCGGCCGACGTCAGCTGAACCGGCGCGCGGCGGCCTTCCTGCGCCGGGTCAGCAGCCGGCGCTCCGCCTCGGTGGTGCCGCCCCAGATGCCGACGGCCTGCCCCGTCTCCAACGCCCAGTCCAGGCACTGGTCCTGAACCGGGCACCGCTCGCAGACCGCTTTCGCCCGCCGCGTCTGGTGCAACGAGGGGCCGGTGGTGCCGATCGGGAAGAAGAGGTCGGGGTCCTCGTCGCGGCACTCGGCGTGGTCTCGCCAGTTGTCCATCGATGTCACCTGCGATCCAAGTCGACTCTGCCGTTCACTGTGCGGGTTGCTCAGCTTCGGGTCACCGGAGAGGGCACCGCTGAAACGGGCAAGTCGCCTCGGATTCGCGGAGATCACTGCTCCCGCAGACCCCAGGGCGAGTCGTACTCGGTCAGCAGGTCGAGGAACGGGCGGGCCGGGAACGCCTCCGGACCGAGGACGCCCGAGCCCGACCACGCACCGGTGGCCAGGAGTTCGAGGGCGACGACCGGGTTGAGGGCCGTCTGCCACACCACGGCCTGACAACCGTACTCCGCCATGGACCACTGGTTGTCGACGACGTGGTAGAGATACACCTCACGCGGTCGCCCGTCCTTCGTGCCGCGCACCCAGGTGCCCGCACAGGTCTTGCCGTGCATGCGCTCGCCCAGCGTCGCCGGGTCGGGCAGCGAGGCGGCGACCACGTCCCTGGGCGAGACCGCGACCGGCCCGCCGGCGCCGGGCACGGTCACCGGGACGGTGCTGTCCAGGCCGAGCCGGTGCAGGGTCCGCAGCGTCTCGATGAACTCGCCGCCCAGCCCGTACTTGAAGGTGACCCGCCGGGCGTCCACCCAGCGCGGCACGAGCAGCACCTCCTCGTGCTCGACGTTGACGCACTCGACCGGGCCGATCCCGTCCGGGAATTCGAACACCTCCGGCTCGCTGAAGGGCGCGGTCGTGAACCAGCCACGTCCCTCCTCGTAGACGACGGGCGGGTTGAGGCACTCCTCGATGGTGGTCCAGATGTTGAAGGAGGGCGCGAAGTCGTGGCCGTCCACCGTCAGGTTCGCGCCGTCGCGGATCCCGATCTCCTCGATCTCGTCGAAGAGCTCGTCGGCCGCGTACCGTGCGAACACGTCCGAGAGACCCGGCTCCACACCCATGCCGACCAGTGCCAGCGCCCCCGCCTCGGCCCACTGCGCCGCCAGCGCGAACTGCTCGTCGCCGAGCTTCACCCCGCACTCCTCGTACGGGCGTTCGGGGTGCGGCCTGGACAGCGACATCGCCATGTCGAGATAGCCCGCGCCGGCCGTACGGGCGGCCCGGAACAGGGGCATCACGAAGCGCGGGTCGGTGGCGTTGAGCAGCACGTCGCAGCCGTGCCGGGCCAGCAGCGCGGCCACGGCCGACTCGTCCCCGGCGTCGACGCGCTCGGCCCGGAACCTGCCGTCGCCGACGGCCGCCACGGCCGCCTCGGCCCGGGCCGGGTCGTGGTCCGCGACCACCATCACGTCGAAGAACGGACGGCGGGCCGCGATCCGGGTGACGGCGGTGCCCACACCACCGGCTCCCACGAGCAGTACACGCATGGCGAAGTCTCCTTCTCGAACAGAGTGCGAGGTCGAGTACGGGGCGCCTTGGCCGGAATCAAACGCCGGTCCCTCGCGTAAGGTCAATGGCGTTGGCATAAGAACGGCAGGGGAGCGCGGCATGCCCAAACAGGTCGTACCGGAGGACCGGAGGCGCCGGCGCCGTCCGACCCGCGGCGGTACCGTGCTGTCCGAGCGGCTGATCGTCGACACCGCCCTGCGGCTGCTGCGCGAGCACGGCAGCGCGGGCCTCACCGCCCGCCGGCTCGGCCTCGCCCTCGACTGCGACCCCAGCACCCTGTACCGCTACTTCCGGGGCATGGACGACCTGACCCTCGCGATCGGCGACGCCCTCATCGGCCGGGCGCTGGCCGGCTGGACGCCGACGGGACAGTGGCGCACCGACCTGCGCACGATCGGGCTGCGCATCCACGGGCAGTACGTGTCCCACCCGCAGGCGGCCCTGCTGACGGCGAACCGGGTGACGGGGCGGGCCCAGGAACTGGCGGCCGACGAGGCGATCCTGGACGTCCTGCGCACGGCGGGCTTCCCGCTCGCCGAGACCGTCCGCGTCTACCACGCCTTCATCGACCAGACCCTGGCCTTCGCGGCCCTGGACGCGGCTTCCCTGGCCCTGCCGAAGGACTCCCAGCGAGCGGACGAGGCCAAGTGGCACTCGACCTACGCCCGCCTGCCCCGCACCACCCACCCCCGCATCGCGGAAGCGGCCCCCTTGCTGGCGAAACGCATGGTGACCAGCGCGTACCCGACAGCCCTGGACATGCTCCTGGACAGCGCCGAACGGTCCTTGTAGAGGGGCCCGGCTGCAGCGCCCCGCCAGGGGCGCTGGGGGTACCCCCGGCCGAAGGCTGGGGGAGGAACTGCGCGACCGGCCCCCACGCACCCGCACCCGCCCGACGACAAGCGAACCCCCTACGGCCGGCGCAACGCACCTTCCGCCGCCCGCGCCACGGCCTCCGCCACCGCTCCCAACGCCGGCGAATCCAGCTTCCACTGCTGCCAGTACAAGGGCACGTCCACCCAGGACCCCGGCCCGCCGAGCCGCACCAGCCTCCCCTCCCGCAACCGCGGCTCCGCCTGCGCCTCCGGCACCATCCCCCACCCCAGCCCGGCCGTCACGGCGTCCGCGAACCCCTCCGAGGTGGGGACGTAGTGCCGTAGCGCACTCGCCCCAGAGCGCCCCAGCCGCCGCAGGAAAGCGTCCTGGAAGTCGTCCCGCCGGTCGAACACCAGCACCGGCGCCTCGGCGAGCGCGTCCGCCAGCTCACCGCGCACCTGCGCCGCCGCGAACCGCGGCGCCGCCACCGGGAGATACCGCATCCGCCCGAGCGACCGCACCGAGCACCCGGGCACCGGGTCCGGCGCCGAGGTGACCGCCGCCATCACCAGCCCCTCCCGCAGCAGCGCCGCCGTGTGGTCCTCGTCCTCCCGCCGCAGTTCGACGAAGATCCCCGAAAGACCGGTCAGCGCCCCCAGGAACCAGGTCGCCAGCGAGTCCGCGTTGACCGCGACCGACACCCGGGTCGGCTCCCCGGCGCCGCTCATGCCGAGTTCGCCGCGGGCGTCCCGTTCCAGCCTGCCCAGTTGGCGGGCGAACCGGACCAGCACCTCGCCCGACTCCGTCGGCCGCACCGGCTTGGTGCGCTGGAGCAGCACCCGGCCGGTGCGCTGCTCCAGTGCCTTCACCCGCTGGCTGACCGCCGACGGCGTCACGTGCAGGGCCGCGGCCGCCGCGTCGAACGTGCCCTCGTCGACCACCGCCAGCAGCGTCCGCACCTGGTCGAGGGGAAGCTCCACCGTCCACTCCCATCATCAGATCAGCTAAGGGTACGTAAAAATACTTAGCTGTACCCAAGGTGATCGCTTCCGTAGCGTCGAGGGCATGTCCAGTTCCCTCGCCGCCGCTGCCGCGGGTTTCGGCAGCGGCCTCTCGCTGATCGTCGCGATCGGCGCCCAGAACGCCTTCGTCCTGCGCCAGGGCGTCCGCCGGGACGCTGTCCTCGCCGTCGTCGGCATCTGCGCCCTCTCCGACGCCCTGCTCATCTCCCTCGGCGTCGGCGGTGTCGGCGCGCTCGTGGTCGCCTGGCCGGGCGCGGTGCGGGCGGTCGGCCTGATCGGCGGTGCCTTCCTGCTCTGCTACGGCGCGCTGGCCGCCCGCCGGGTGCTGCGGCCCGGTTCCGCCGGACTGCGCACCGACGGCGAGGCGGCCGGGACCCGGCGGCGGGCGGTGCTCACCTGCCTCGCCATGACCTGGCTGAACCCGCACGTCTACCTGGACACCGTGTTCCTGCTCGGCTCCCTCGCCGCCGACCGGGGTGACCTGCGCTGGACCTTCGGTCTCGGCGCCGCCCTGGCCAGCCTCTGCTGGTTCACCGCCCTCGGCTTCGGGGCGCGGCTGCTCGGCCGGTGGCTCGCCGGGCCGGCCGCCTGGCGGGTGCTGGACGGTCTGGTGGCTCTGACCATGCTCGGTCTCGGCCTGATGCTGCTGACCGGATCCTGAGCCGTCCGGAATCGTCCGGCAGCCGCATCCTGGGACAACCGGTTCGGCGACCGCGGGAGTTGCTGGGATAGTGAATGCCGAATCGAAAGATGTAGCGAGCATTCAAGAAGACCGGGACGTCCGTGGACACCAGTGAGAACAGCACCCGAGCCGGCACCGACCCCTCCGACGGGACCACGGCGTCCCCGTCCCGGAGTGGGTGGCGCCGCTGGGCGATGGACACCCGCCCGCTGCGCATCCCCGCCTACCGCAGGCTGTGGTCGTCGACCGTCGTCACCTCGGTCGGCAGCCAGCTCACCGCGGTGGCCGTGCCCAAGCAGATCTTCGACATCACCGGCTCCTCGGCCTGGGTGGGCGCCGCGAGCCTCGCCGGGCTGCTGCCGCTGGTCGTGTTCGCCCTGTGGGGCGGCGCGGTCGCCGACAGCATGGACCGCCGCAAGCTGCTGCTGATCACCAACACCGGGATCGGTGTCACCTCGCTGCTGTTCTGGCTCCAGGCCGCCACCGGAACGGAGTCGGTGGCCGCGCTGATGGTCCTGCTCGCCGTGCAGCAGGCGTTCTGGGGGCTGAACGCGCCCGCCCGTACCGCCTCCATAGCCCGGCTGGTGCCCGAGGCGCAGCTGCCCGCCGCGAACGCGCTGGGGTCCACCGTCATGCAGACCGGGCAGGTGGTCGGTCCGCTGCTGGCCGGTGTCCTCATCCCGGTCATCGGGCTGCCGGAGCTGTACCTGATCGACGCGCTTGCGCTGTGCGTCACGGTGTGGGCGGTCTACCGGCTGCCCGCGCTGCCGCCGCTGGCGGGCGGCGCGGCCCGGCGGGCCGGGGTGCGGGAGATCGCGGAGGGGTTCCGCTACATCTCCGTGCACAAGGTGCTGCTGCTGTCGTTCCTGGCGGACATCATCGCGATGGTCTTCGGCATGCCCCGCGCGCTGTTCCCGCAACTGGCGGCCCAGACCTACGGCTCGTACGGCGAGGGGCTCGCGCTCGGCCTGCTGTTCGCGGCGATCCCCATCGGCGCGGTCCTCGGCGGGCTCTTCTCGGGTACCTTCTCGCGAGCGCGCCGGCACGGTCCGATGGTGATCGGAGCGGTCGTCGGCTGGGGCGCCGCCATCGCCGGGTTCGGGCTGAGCGCGAACCTCTGGGTGGGCGCCGCCTTCCTGGCCGCGGCCGGGGTCGCCGACATGGTCTCGATGGTATTCCGGGGCGCGATCCTGCTCTCCGCCGCGACCGACGAGATGCGCGGCCGGATGCAGGGCGTGTTCACGGTGGTGGTCGCGGGCGGTCCCCGGCTGGCCGACGTGCTGCACGGCACCGCGGGCTCGGTCTTCGGGCCGCGTGCCGCCGTCGCGGGCGGCGGACTGCTGGTGGTGGTCGCGATGCTGGCCCTGGCCGCCGCCGTCCCCGCGCTGCGCCGCTACCGCGTCTGACCGGCTACACGGGCCGGCGCCCGACGTACGCGTCGAGGAGCTTGCCCCGGGTGATCTCCAGCCGGCCGGCGAGGATCTCGGCGACGGTGCGCACCAGCGAGAGACCCAGCAGCGGGTCCTCCACGCACAGCGCGAGCACGGCCGCCGCGTCGTACTCGTAGGCCCGCACCCGGCTGAACGCCACCGCTCCGAAGTCCCAGGTGTACGGCGGGAACAGCCATGACCAGCCGAGCAGGTCGCCGGCGCCCAGGCTGGCGACGGTGACCCGCTTGTGGGACGTCACCTCCTGGTCCAGGTTGACCGCTCCCGAACGGATCACCCAGAAGCGGTCCGCGGTGCCGCCGGCCTCGAAGATCCGGCTGTCCTCGGGGAAGGAGACCTCGTGCGCCAGCTCCATGAGGCGCTCGCGCTGTGTCTGGGGGAGGGCGGTCAGCAGTTTGATGGCTTTGGTCATGGGCGGGGCTCCTCGCCGGCGAGGGTACGGGGGCTTTCCCTACGCCCATTTCAGCCGCTGCCGCCTCGCCGGGCACCTCGAAGACGGTGGGAATCGCCGTCCGGGCAGGAAAAAAGCCCTGGCTGGACGGGGGAGGCCAGCCAGGGCCGTCAGAGGTGGCGCGAGGAGGACCCGATGTCAACTCCTCGACCACTTATGGGTTGAACCGTAAACCATCCGGAGCGGTTTCGCGTAACCGAGAACAGGCTACGTGACCCGTTTCACTTTGGGGAGCCCCTGGCGGCCGTCCATGGGTTTGGCCGTGCCGCGACCGGTGAGCCGAAAGAGAGAGGCCCGCACCGACGGGAGACCCGAGGACCCACCGGTCCACCACCCCAGGGAGCGAAAGGATGCGCGAACAGTACCGGACCGATTCAGCGGTGGCACCGCCCGCGACACACCGGCCGCCGCCGATCCAGCCCGCCGACGCCCGCAGAGCCGTCCGTGGCGAGGTCGCGAGGCATGCGGTGCCCCACGGCGCCACCGGCCTCGAGGACGCGCTGCTCGTCACCTCGGAACTGGCCACCAACGCGATCCTGCACGGCGGCGGCATCACCGGCTTCGACGTCGACGTCGAAGCGGGCGCGGTGCGGGTGTCGGTCAGTGACCGCAGCGACGAGGTGCCGGTGGTCGAGCGGGCCGTGGACGAGCGGCAGCGCTGGCGGGTCGGGGGCCGCGGCTGGCCCATCGTGTGCCGGCTGGCCCGGGACGTGGAGGTCGCCGGGCTGCCTTCCGGGGGCAAGCGGATCTCCGCGGTCGTGCCGCTCGCGTGAGCGACGTTTTTACCCGGCGGTGTTTACGCCGGGTGCGAGGGGGCAGGCGGAGTGTCGTGCTTCGGACCGGAGGCGCGCGCCGGAGGGAGCAGTGGCTCCACAGCCCCCGGGCCCGCACAGCGGTCCGACGGTGTTCCCGCGGCGACCCTGACACCACAGTTCGGGTCGATTGCCGGAACCATGTTCCGGTGGCGCCCTGAAACCCACGTTCAGGAGCGATTCCGTATGCTCACCGACTTGTCGACCAGCCGTCCCGCCACGCCCGGCCGCACCGCTGCGGGGACGCCCCGTCGCACGCACGACGACGCCCCTGACACAGC
>NZ_JBEYJU010000101.1:0-32196 GCF_040703965.1 Streptomyces sp. NPDC006655
TGGCTCCGCCACATGACCCGCCACCCCGCACGCCGATCGCACGCACCGAACGCCGCTCCTTCTCCCACGGAGATCCATCAGAAGGGCCCTAGTCGACGGGGAACTCGGCGGTGCTCAGGGTGAGACCGACAACGGTTCCCGTAAGGTCGACGTCACTCCCGAACGTGACCCGTGTCTCGGTCGTGTAGTCCTCGCCCTTGGGGTTGGTGTAGACGTGACAGCGGCGCTGGTAGGGGTCGGCGATCAGGTAGACGGGGACCTCGGCCGTGGCGTAGGCGGCCTTCTTCGCTCCGTAGTCGTTCGCCGCCGTGCCCTTGGAGATGACCTCGGCCACGAACTCGACGTCCTGGTGACGCCAGAGCCCGCTGTCCGTCTTGGCGGCGTCCTCGGCCATCAACGTGACGTCCGACGCGAACCCGTTGAGGTGTCCCGGGTAGTCGATACGGACATCGGACTTCACACGCTTCCGGGGGTACTTGGTCCGCAACTGCTCGACGATGTCCAGGATGATCTCCCAGTGGGTGTCCCGCTGTGGCGACATGAAGACGGTCCCCTCGACGATCTCGACCTTGTATCCCTCGGGGGCGGGCATCTTCTCGATCTGCTCGAACAGCTCGTCGAGCGTGATCTCGTCGTCGCTCTTGGCCATCGCGATCCTGTCTTCGAGGACGGTCATCCTGGCGCTCCTCCCCGGCCGCCCTCCGCACGAGTGCGGCCGCGCGGTTCAACGATACGCACGGTGACCGGGCAACGGCGGTTTTCGGTCAGTCCGTTCCTGCTTCGTACGGCTGTCCCACGCCCCACCCCTGCCACATCGCCTCCGCGAACGCCCCCGCGATCCGGTGCTCCCCGCTCGCGTTGGGGTGGGTGCCGTCGTAGGTGTCCGTGTCGATGTCGTACGACTCCGGGGGCGAGGCCAGCAGGAGCGGTGACCGGGGCTCGTCCAGGTCGGCGACCGCCTTCGCGAGCAGCACGTTGAACCGGTCGACCTGGGCGGCGAACGCCTCGTCCGAGGCGGCCCGGATGTTCGGGATCACCGGCAGCACCACCATCCGGATCCGCGGGCGGGCCTCCCGTGCCGCCGCGACGAAGGACCGTGCGTTCGCGGCCGTCTGCTCGGCGTTCGTGTAGAAGCCCAGGTCGATCAGGCCGAGGGAGACGAGCAGCACGTCCGCGCGGTGCGCCCGCACCGCCTCCCCGATCAGCGGGGCCATGTGCAGCCAGCCCTCGCCCCAGCCGGCCAGGTGGGCGTGCGGGAAGCCGGGATCGGCGTAGGCGTACGACGTCGGGGCCTCGGCCGACTTGTCGTACAGCGTCTCGCGCGGACCGACCAGCGTGAACGGACCGCCGTACGTCGCGCACAGGTGCTGCCACATGCGGTACCGCCACGTGTGTTCGCCCGCGCTGCCGATCGTCATCGAGTCCCCGACGGGCATGAACCTGAGCATCCGCTCATGATGGACGATCACGGGGAGGGCGGAGGCCGGTGCGGCGTGTGAGGCCCACCACGTGCCCCGGGCGCACCCCCCTGTCGTCCGCGTGATCGAATCCGGCGCGGGATGGCAGGCTTGGGCCCATGCGTCGACGACCGCTCGCCCTTCTCGCCGGGCTGCTCCTCACGGGTGCCCTCGCCTCCGCGCCCGCCTCCGCCGCCGACGGGGCCGGCGACCAGGGGTTCACGATCGAGGACCCGCGCATCACCGAGTCCAGCGGTCTCGCCGCCTCCCACCTCCACCCCGGCGTCTACTGGACCCACAACGACAGCGGCGACGGCCCCTACATCTACGCCGTCGACAGCGCGACCGGGAAGACCGTCGCGCGGATCACCCTCAGCGGCGTCGGAACGCCCCGGGACGTCGAGGCCATCTCCATCGGCCCCGGCAACCAGATCTACGTCGGCGACATCGGCGACAACCTCGACGGCAGCTGGCCGTACGTCTGGATCTACAAGCTGCCCGAGCCGAAGAAGCTCGTCGACCAGACGATCAGGGCGAAGCAGTACGTCGTCAAGTACGCGAACGGCGCCCGGAACGCGGAGTCACTCGTCGTGCACCCCACAACGGGCCGGGTGTACATCATCGACAAGAAGGAGGACGGCGGGCATCTCTACGAGGGCCCCGCCACCCTGTCCGCGTCGGGCACGAACGTCTTCAGGCCCGTCGCCGCCGTCGACCTCTGGGCCACCGACGCGGCCTTCTCCCCCGACGGCGGGCAACTCGCCGTGCGCGGCTACTTCGGCGGGATCTACTACGACTGGAACGGCGGCCGGATCAAGCGGGCGGGGCGGCTGGACGTGCCGCTCCAGAAGCAGGGCGAGTCGATCAGCTACTCGCCCGACGGGACCAAGCTGTTGTACGGGAGCGAGGGCGTCGACAGCCCGGTGCAGGCGCAGGCCGTGCCCGGCGGGTCCAACAAGTCGTCCTCCGGCAACGGGACGTCGGCGAGCGGTGACGGTGGTGGCGGCCCTGCGTCCGGCGGGGTCGGGGTCGGCGCCCTCGCCGTCGGCGTCGTCGCGCTCGCCTTCTTCGGGGTGCGGTGGCTGCGACGCCCCTCGGCCCGCGGGCACTGAACCCCGGTCGTACGTCTTGACGTGATGATGGTGTGTCAGTTTCCTAAGAGGTGCGCGGTGAATGGGAGCGCTCCCATCGAGTTCCGCGGCCGCGCGCCCCCAAGTGAGACTCCGTGAGACTCCGAGAGGAACAGCCCATGTTCCGCCTACGCAGCCTGCGAAGAGCACTCTGTGCCGCGGCCGCCGCGCTCCTGCTCCCCCTCGCCGGTGCGGCGACCTCCGCGCACGCGGCGACCGCCCCGGGAGCGGGCTACTGGCACACCAGTGGCCGGCAGATCCTGGACGCGGCCGGGCAGCCGGTCCGGATCGCCGGGATCAACTGGTTCGGCTTCGAGACCGCCAACCACGTGGTGCACGGCCTCTGGTCGCGCGACTACAAGAGCATGATCGACCAGATGAGGTCGCTGGGCTACAACACCATCCGGCTGCCCTACAGCGACGACATCTTCAAGAGCACGACCGTCCCCAACAGCATCGACTTCAGCAACGGCAAGAACGCCGACCTGCAAGGGCTGAACTCGCTTCAGGTCATGGACAGGATCGTGGCGTACGCCGGACAGGACGGACTCAAGGTCATCCTCGACCGGCACCGTCCGGACGCCGCCGGTCAGTCGGCGCTCTGGTACACCTCGTCCGTGCCCGAGTCGACGTGGATCGCCGACCTGAAGGCGCTCGCGGCACGGTACGCGGCCGATCCGACCGTCATCGGCATCGACCTGCACAACGAGCCGCACGATCCGGCCTGCTGGGGCTGCGGGGACGTGTCCGTCGACTGGCGGCTGGCCGCCCAGCGCGCCGGGAACGCCGTCCTGTCCGTCAACCCGGACCTGCTCGTCTTCGTCGAGGGCGTGCAGACCTTCAACGGCGTCTCGGGCTGGTGGGGCGGCAACCTGATGGGTGTCGCGCAGTACCCGGTGCAGCTGAGCGTGGCCAACCGGGTGGTGTACTCGGCCCACGACTACGCCACCAGCGTGGCCCAGCAGAGCTGGTTCAGCGATCCGGCGTTCCCGGCCAACATGCCGGGGGTGTGGGACTCGTACTGGGGCTACATCTTCAAGCAGAACATCGCCCCGGTGTGGGTGGGCGAGTTCGGTACCACGCTGGCCTCGGCGGTGGACCAGAAGTGGCTGGCCGCGCTGGTGAGCTACCTGCGGCCGACCTCGACGTACGGTGCCGACTCCTTCCAGTGGACCTTCTGGTCCTGGAACCCGAACTCCGGTGACACCGGCGGGATCCTGAAGGACGACTGGACGACCGTGGACACCGTGAAGGACGGGTACCTGGCGAGCGTCAAGGCGCCGCTGTTCCCCGGCACCGGGAGCGGTGGGGGCGGCGGGGGAGGGGGCGGAGGGACGACCGCCTCCTGCGCGGCCTCGTACGCCGTCAGCAGTGACTGGGGCAGCGGCTTCAACGCGGCCGTCACGGTCACCAACACCGGTACGACCGCGCTCCGTTCCTGGAAGGTGAGCTGGACGTGGAGCGGGTCGCAGCAGGTGACGACCATGTGGAACGCGTCGTACACCCAGAGCGGGGGGACGGTCACCGCGGTGAACGCCGCGCACAACGGGGTGGTCCCGGCCGGTGGTTCGGCGAGCTTCGGGTTCGGGGGCGCGCCGGGCGGCGGTGCCGTGCCGAGCGTGAGCTGTACGGCGACGTGAGGCGGGGCGCCCGAGCCCGGACGTGACGGGCGCCGTCACCTGCTTGGTGGACCGTGGCGCCCGAAATGCACGGATGTGCGGTTCCCCGGGGTCAGGCTGTTCCCGATCGCACCGCGACCGCCGAAGGAGTCCAGCCATGTCCCACGTGCCCACCGACCTCCGCTACACCGACGACCACGAGTGGATCCGCACCGAGGCCGACGGCAGCCTGACCGTCGGCATCACCGACCACGCCCAGAAGACCCTCGGTGACATCGTCTTCTTCGAGCTGCCCGAGGTCGGCAAGAAGGTCGAGGCCGGGCGCCCGGTGGGAACGGTGGAGTCGGTCAAGGCGGCGTCCGACCTGTACACGCCGGTCACCGGCGAGGTCGTCCAGGTCAACCAGGATGTCGTCGACAGCCCCGAAGAGGTCAACGAAGACCCCTACGGCACGTGGCTTTTCAGGATCAAGGCCAAGGGCGGGGCGTCCTCGAACGGGCTGCTCGACGCCAAGGCGTACCAGGCACTCATCGGGGAGTGACGGCACGAGGGGCGCCCGCGGTGGTCCGCCGGGCGCCCCTCGGTCGTGCTCGGCGCTCAGTTCTTCACCGGCCTGAGGCTGTGCCTGCGGCGTGGTTTGGGGGCGTCCAGCATGCTGACGCCGCTGTAGATGCGGCTCTGCACGAAGAGCGCGGGAGCGGTGACGAACGAGACGCCGATCGCCACGATGCTGATCGGGAAGAGCGTCGGCAGCGACTGGCCTTCGGGCAGCGTTCTGCCGCCCACGTGGACGGCGTACGGGAAGGCGGTGAAGAAGACGATCACGCAGAGGGCGGCCAGGGTGCGCAGGATGACTTTGGTGCGCCGGGTGCGGGCCTCGGTGCGGACCTCGGCCAGCAGGGACGCGTCACAGACGGGGCAGGTGAGCTCCACGGTCTGCTTGCCGGCCTGCGGGCGGCGGACCCGGAAGACGCTGTCCTTCCAGATCATGGTGCGGGTGCGGACGAGAAAGCCCGTCACCTTGTCGCTGAGGACGTGGCGCACCGCAACCTCGACGGTGCCCGGTATCGGTCTGTTCATGTACGCGTGGATCCCCTTCGTCGCACGCCCGCCGAGGGCGCGTGGGGCACATAGTGTCCGGTGTGCGACGAAGGGGACTCAACGGTCCCCGGAAGGCTTTGCCTTGATCATGCCTTCCGGGTAAACCAGCAGCTTTTTACGGGAGTTGCTGCCGTGGCGCCGCTAGAGCTTCTCGATGACGTAGTCGATGCACTTCGTCAGCGCCTCGACGTCCGCCGGGTCGATCGCCGGGAACATCGCGACACGCAGCTGGTTGCGGCCGAGCTTGCGGTAGGGCTCGGTGTCGACGATGCCGTTGGCGCGCAGGGCCTTGGCCACGGCGGCCGCGTCGATCTCGTCGGAGAAGTCGATCGTGCCGATGACCTGGGAGCGCTTGGCCGGGTCGGAGACGAACGGCGTGGCGTACTTCGACTCCTCCGCCCAGGTGTACAGGCGGGTCGAGGAGTCCTTCGTCCGGGCCGTGGAGAAGGCGAGGCCGCCCTGGCCGTTGAGCCACTCCAACTGCTGGTTCAGCAGGAAGAGGGTGGCGAGGGCCGGGGTGTTGTACGTCTGGTTCTTGCGGGAGTTGTCGATCGCCGTGGGGAGGCTGAAGAACTCCGGGACGTGGCGGCCGGACGCGTGGACGCGCTCGGCGCGCTCGATCGCGGCGGGGGAGAAGACGCCGATCCACAGGCCGCCGTCGGAGGCGAAGGACTTCTGCGGGGCGAAGTAGTAGACGTCGGTCTCGCTGACGTCGACGGGGAGGCCGCCCGCGCCGGAGGTGGCGTCCACGAGCACGAGCGCGCCCTCGTCGGCGCCGGCGACCCGCTCGATCGGCATGGCGACACCGGTCGAGGTCTCGTTGTGGGTGAAGGCGTAGACGTCGACGCCCGCCTCGGCCCGCGGCTCCGGGTGGGTGCCGGGGTCGGAGGCGATCACGGTGGGCTCGGCCAGCCAGGGGGCGAGCTTGGCCGCCTTGGCGAACTTGGACGAGAACTCGCCGAAGGTGAGGTGCTGGGACTTGGTGTCGATCAGTCCGTGGGTGGCGACGTCCCAGAAGGCGGTGGAGCCGCCGTTGCCGAGGACGACCTCGTAGCCGTCCGGGAGGGAGAAGAGGGCGCTGATGCCCTCGCGGACCTGGCCGACCAGGTTCTTGACCGGGGCCTGGCGGTGGGACGTGCCGAGGAGGGAGGTACCGGTGGCGGCCAGCGCGTCCAGCGCCTCGACCCGCACCTTGGAGGGACCCGCGCCGAACCGACCGTCCGCGGGCTTGATGTCAGCAGGAATCTGGATGTCAGCCACGAGTCGGAGGGTATCGGCTGGGAGAAACGGGACGGAACCGTGTCCGTTCGATGAGACGAGATCGCGACGCCCTGGACTTGTGGGGTTGTACGACGATATCGGCACGGCTGTGGACTATGGGAGGGGAAAATGGCGACGCGGGAGACCGAGCCGCACCGGGCGGTGGACCGGACGGCGGACCGGGCGGTGGACCGGACGGCGGACCGGGTGATTGACCGGACGGTGGACCAGGTGGTGGACCGGGTGGCGGTCCTCTCCGACATCCACGGGGTGTTGCCGGCGCTGGAGGCGGTCCTGGCGGAGCCGGACGTGGCCGGGGCCGACCGCATCGTCCTCACCGGTGACGTCACGGCGGGCCCGCAGCCCGCCGCGGTCATCGACAGGCTGCGCGAGCTGGGTGACAGGGTGCTGTGGCTGTCGGGGAACGCGGACCGGGAACTGGTGGAGTACCGCAGGGGCGAGCGTACGGAGATCCCGGACCCCATCGGCGTGTTCGCGGCGAACGCGCTGACCGAGGCCCATGTCGACTTCCTGGCCGCCCTGCCGGGGACGGCGACCCTCGGCGTCCGGGGCCTCGGCCGGGTCCTGTTCTGCCACGCGACTCCCCGTGACGACGAGGAGATCGTCCTGGTCGACTCGCCCCTGGACCGCTGGGCGGAGGTCTTCGCCGCCCTCGACCCGGACGTCGGCACCGTCGTCTGCGGCCACACCCACATGCCCTACGTCCGTCTCGCCCACGGCCGTCTGGTCGTCAACCCGGGCAGCGTGGGCATGCCCTACGGCCGCCCCGGCGCCCACTGGTGCCTCCTCGGCCCCGGCACCGACCTGCGCGTCACGCCGTACGACACGGCGACGGCGGTGGCCCGTCTGGTGCGGGAGTGCGCCTACCCGGAGATCGGTCCCTGGGCCGACTACTTCCTCCACGCCCGCGCGACGGACGCGGAGGTGCTGACGGCCTGGACCCCGAAGGACGGGCGTTCGGCAGGCGCTGCTTCATAAGCCGGCTCTCAGCTTCTTGAGAGAACTCTCAGGTTCGGGGCCGTTATACAGCTGTTACCCAGGTATTCACAGCACCTGTATGCCGTTCGCGGGCCGAATTTGCCGTTGCTTGGGATCTGGGCCGTGTAGGTTCATCGATGTCGGGCGGCGGGGATTGCCGAGGATGACGATCCGAAATCCCCGTACGTTGCCCCAGAGAATTCTCGCACCATTCGCACCACTCGCACTACGAACTCTCAAGGAGTCGGAATGAGCCTCAGGAAGCTCGCCCCGCTGCCCCCCAAGCCCAAGAAGCAGCTGCCCCCGCCCCCGCCGCCGAAGCCCAAAAAGGCTCCGCAGCCGGCTCCGAAGCCCGTCCAGGGTCCGGGTCAGGACAACTGACGCACGTCTGAGAAGGACCGACGGTTCGCCGTCGGTCCTTTTCACTTCCAGAATTCCAGTAATTCCGGCGCCGGAGAGCGGAGGTGGTGTGCAATGCGCGTGAAGGAGAGTGAGGGCGCAGAATACGAATACGAGGAGGACGGTGAGGGCGACGAAGGTGACGAATACCCGCCCACCATTCCGGCCCGCATCGCGTTCCGCCGCTTCTGGCCGCTCACCAGGGGCCTGCGCGGCTGGCTGGTGATCGTCTGGGTGTGCACGGTGATCGCCGCCCTCGCCGAGACCGAGGCCATCCTCCTCTTCGGGGACCTCACCGACCACGCCCTGGAGAAGGGCTCGCCGGCCGCCTTCTGGAGCCCGGCGGCCCAATGGCTGGGTGTGGCGATCGTCGGCGCTATCGTCGCGTACGCCGGCAACTCCCTCGCCGCCTGGACCACCGAACGCTTCGTGATGCGGCTGCGCGAACACGTCTTCGACCACGTCCAGAAACTGCCCCCGCACTTCTTCCAGCGCCACCGCCAGGGCGACCTGCTGTCCCGGCTGACCGGCGACGTCGACACCATCGAGACCCTGGTCGTGTCCGGGCTCGTGGGTGCCGCGTCCGCCCTGTTCAGCGCGGTCTTCTACGCCGCCGCCGCGTTCTGGCTGCGCTGGGACCTGGCCGCCGCCACCTTCGTCCTCGCCCCGCTGTTCTGGCTGGCCGCGCGCCGCTTCTCCGGCTCCATCAAGGACGTGTCCCGGCAGGGCCGGGTCGCAGACGGCGCCATCACGTCCGTCGTCGAGGAATCCCTCGGCAACATCGTGCTCACCCAGGCGTACGACCGCCGGGACGCCGAACGCCGGCGCCTGAACGAGGAGGCGACCGCCTGGTTCCGCGCCTCCGTCCGCTCCACCCGTCTCAACGAGGCCTACGAACAACTCGTCGCGGTCATCGAGACCGTCTGCGTCCTCGCCGTGATCGGCATCGGCGCCTGGGAGATCTCCACCGGCCGCATGACCCTCGGCCAGCTCCTCGCCTTCTCCGCCTTCCTCGGCTACCTCTACCCGCCGGTGCGCGGCCTCGCCCAGCTCGGCCTCACCGTCACCGCCGCCACGGCGGGCGCGGAACGGCTGATCGAGATCCTCGACGTGCGGCCCTCGGTCACCGATCCACGCCGCGGCACCGACGCCGGCCGGCCCGACGGCGCCGTCGAGGTCCGCGACGTCGGCTTCCGCTACCCCGGCGCCGAGCGGGCCGCCCTGGACGGCCTGTCCTTCGCCGTCAGCCCCGGCGAACTCGTGATCATCACCGGCCCCAGCGGCGCCGGCAAGTCCACCGTCTCCAAGATGCTGCTCCGCTTCTACGACCCGGACAGCGGCGAGGTGCTCCTCGACGGCGTCCCCGTCCGCGACTTCCCGCTGGCCCGGCTGCGCGAGTACGTCACCCTCCTGCCCCAGGAGACCCTCGTCCTGCACGACACCGTCCGCGCCAACATCGCCTGCGGCCGGCCCGGCGCCAGCGACCAGGCCATCGAGGACGCCGCGAAGGCGGCCGACGCGCACGACTTCGTCGTCCGGCTCCCCGACGGCTACGACACCAAGGTCGACCCCAACTCGGCCCGGCTCTCCGGCGGACAGCTCCAGCGCCTGGCCATCGCCCGCGCCATCCTGCGCGACGCCCCGGTGCTGGTCCTCGACGAACCGACCACCGGCCTGGACGCGATGGCCGCACGCCGTGTCGTCAAGCCGCTGCGCCGCCTGATGACCGGCCGTACCACCATCATGATCACCCACGACCTGAACCTCGCCCCCGACGCCGACCGCATCCTCGTCGTCGACGGCGGCCGCGTCGTGGAGACCGGCCGCCACGAGGAACTCCTCGCCCGCGGCGGCGCCTACTCCCGGCTGCACCGCTCCCAGAACAACGCGATCATGGACACCGGCGAACTGCGCCTGCCGCTGTTCACCGAGCCCGACGCCCCGACGGCGCAGCAGCCGGCCCCGCAGGGCGACGGGTACGCCTACCAGCAGCCGTACGGGAACGTCTACGGCTACGACCGCGACGTGTACGCGGCCGCGGGGCCCTGGCCCCAGCCCGTCCACGAAGCCCACCCGGAGGCGGCGCCCGTGCCCACCGCGCTCCCCGAGGGCCGCCCCCTGTTCCGCGACGAGGAACCCTGGCCCGGCGGCTGAGTCGCGGACGGGCCGCGGCTCAGGTGAGTGCCCGTCACATGAGCCTTGTTACACACCTATTGCACAGGGGATCTTCAATAGTTCTCCACTTGGTTCGTAGGCTGCGTACGTCAATGGGCCCGGCCGGGGGCGATCCGCCGGGCCCCTCGCCATCCCAGGGGGGATTCCCATGCGTATACGTGTCGCGGCCACCGCTCTGTCCGGAGCGGTCGCACTGTCCGCGCTCGCCGTCCCGGTGGCCGCCCAGGCGGCGTCGGGCCCGAGCGCGAAGGCCCGGCTCAGCTCCTTCTCCGCGAAGTCCGTGTCCGCCGGGCACGCCGCGACCTCCGCGCGTACCGTCCGGCCGAAGACCGGGATCGGGACCATCACCTTCTCGAAGGGCGTCGTCAACGGCGGCAAGGACATCGTCCTCGGCACCACCACCAACAAGTCCGTCACCGCGACCTACACCGCCACCAGCTCCAGCGGTGTCGTGGTCACCCAGGCCTTCCTCTGGCAGGGCACCGACCCCTCCAGCACGGACACCATCACCGGTGCTCTGGGCACCGACGACGACCCGGTCTGCACCGAGTCGACCACCCAGACCGGCGTCTACAGCTGCAAGGCCGTCTTCAACATCCACGCGGCCACCGACCTGAAGAACAACGGCGTCGCCGGCACCTGGAAGCTCGCCATCGGCGGCTACGACCTCAACGCGAGCGCCAGCTTCGACGACAACATCGGCACCGGCAAGATCAAGAAGGCGTCCAAGCTGACCGTCGACGCCACCCCGGAGCCGGTGAAGAAGGGCAAGACCGTCACCGTCACCGGCAAGCTGACGCGCGCCGACTGGAACACCGGCAAGTACACCGGCTACGCGTCGCAGAAGGTGCAGCTGCAGTTCCGCAAGAAGGGCAGCACCACCTACACCACGCTCAAGACCATCACCACCGGCACCGGCGGCGCCCTGAAGACCACCACCAAGGCCACCGTCGACGGCTACTACCGCTACTCCTTCGCCACCAACGCCACCACCGGCGCCGCCACGGCGACCGGCGACTACGTCGACGTCAGGTAACCCTTCCCGTGAGCGGCTCCCGTTCCTGAAGCAGCTCCGTCCGGCCGCGGCCCGGCAGCGAAACGTTTCGCTGCCGGGCCGCGCGGCGTCTGTGACCTGCGAGAAGGGAGACGGTTCGGGCGGGCGGCGGCCAGGACAGCTCCATAGGACTTCACGCGCCTGACTGGGTCCATTACCCTGGACTGAACAGTGCATCGCAATGAACGACGAGCCCCCTGGAACGCCCGTGACCACCCCCAGTGCCCCGCAGTCGATGCCCACCTCCGCGTCCACGTCCGCCGCCGCGGGCACCCCCGGCCGGCTGGGCTCGCTCGGTCCCGTCGGTCTGGTGCTGGCCGGGGGGATCTCCGTGCAGTTCGGCGGTGCCCTCGCGGTGACCCTGATGCCCAGGGCGGGCGCGCTCGGCGTGGTCACCCTGCGGCTCCTCGCCGCCGCCGTGGTCCTGCTCGTCGTCTGCCGGCCCCGGCTGCGCGGCCACTCCCGCACCGACTGGGGCACGGTCGTCGTCTTCGGCATCACCATGGGCGCGATGAACGGCCTGTTCTACGAGGCCGTCGACCGCATCCCGCTGGGCACCGCCGTCACCCTCGAGGTCCTCGGCCCGCTGGCCCTCTCCGTCCTGGCCTCCCGACGCCTCATCAACGTGCTCTGGGCGGGCCTCGCGCTGGGCGGGGTCTTCCTCCTCGGCGGCGGCGGCTTCGGCGAGCTCGACCCCGTGGGCGTCGCCTTCGCCCTGGGCGCGGGCGCCATGTGGGCCACGTACATCATCTTCAGCGCCCGCACCGGCCGCCGCTTCCCGCAGGCCGACGGCCTCGCCCTGGCCATGGCGGTCGCGGCCCTGCTGTTCCTCCCGCTGGGCATCGCCTCCGCCGGAACCCGGCTGCTGAACCCGACCACCGTCGCCCTCGGCTCGTCGGTCGCGATCCTCTCCTCCGTCCTGCCCTACACCCTCGAACTCCTCGCGCTGCGGCGGCTGCCCGCCCACACCTTCGCCGTCCTCATGAGCCTGGAACCGGCGCTCGCCGCCACGGCCGGCTTCCTCGTCCTCGACCAGGCCCTCACCGCCACCGAGGCGGCCGCCATCGCCCTCGTCATCGCCGCGAGCATCGGCGCGGTCCGCAGCCAGGTGGGCCGTGGCCGCGGTCGGCGCCGACCGGCGGCCGGTCCGCGGGCGGAGCCGGTGCCGGTGATCGGCGCCCAGCCGGAGCAGGTGGCCGGCGTACGACCGGAGCCGGTGCGGGGCTCTCAGGCCGAGCCGGTGGTGGGTTCTCAGGCGGAAGGGAACGGCAGCGCGTCCTGATAGCCGTTCGAGGGGCGCGGGATCTTCCGCACCGTCTGCGCGTCCAGCGCGACCGGCGCGGACTTCGTGCCCAGCTTCCCGCCGGGATGCCAGTTCCCCGTGACCGACACCCAGGTGTTGGCGGGCGGCATGCCGTTGCTGTAGATCCGTACCTTCACGGACTGCGCGTCGGCCGCACAGCAGGAGATGATGATCCGCGTCAGGTACCAGCTCCCGCCCGAGGCGGCGGGCGTGACCAGTCCGCTCATCCGCACCGTCCGCGCCTTGATGGCCAGTGAGCGGTCCTGCTGCACCCGGGTGGTGAAGTCCGTGAGGGTGAGGGGCAGGGGCGAGGTCTTCGGCAGCGGGTCGAAGCTGTCCTGCTCCGCGACGACCTTCGCGGGCTGCCGGGAGGCGGTGTAGGCGCCGAGCGCCGGCGGGGCGTAGAAGAGCAGGCTGAGCGCGGGCAGCAGAAGCAGCCAGGCGACCCGGGGGACGGCCGCGTGGTCGTGACCGTGGTGCGCGTCATGACCCTGCTGCGCGTCGCCGTGCCCCCCGTGTCCCTTCCGTCCCTCCCGTGCCACCGCCTCCGCGATGCCCAGCACCAGCAGCACGAGACCGGACGCGATCAGCAACGGCCGCATCCCCGGCTTGACGTACCGCAGGCACATGTCGGTGAAGAGGGCGGACTGCAGCAGACCCAGGCCGCACAGGACCAGCAGGGTCACCTGGAGCGGGCGTCTCACAGCAGCATCCCTCCGACCAGGGTGGCGCACAGGACCGCGACGACCGTCGTGGCGGCCGAGAACCGGGCCGCGAAGGCCCGGCCGAACGTGCCCGCCTGCAAGGCGATCAACTTCAGGTCGACCATGGGGCCGACCACCATGAACGTCAGCCGGGCGGTGAGCGAGAAGCCCGTGAGCGACGACGCCACGAACGCGTCCGCCTCCGAGCACACCGCGAGGATCACCGCCAGGGCGGCCAGGAACAGCACCGACAGCCACGGCGAACCGGAGAAGGTGTCGAGCACCGAGCGCGGTACCGCCACGTTGAACGTGGCCGCGGCCATGGCGCCGACCACCAGGAACCCGCCGGCCTGGAGGAAGTCGTGCTGGAAGGCGCGCCGGAACTCCGTCCACCGGTGGTGTCCCGGCTGGTGCCCGGTGTGCCGTACGGCGGGCCGCAGCCACTCCTCCCGGCCCAGCCAGAGCCACAGCCAGCCCATCACGGCCGCGGTCACCAGTGAGGCGACCAGCCGGGCCAGCACCATGAGGGGCGTGCCGGGGAAGGCGATGGCGGTGGCGGTCAGCACGACCGGGTTGATGGCGGGCGCCGAGAGCAGGAACGCGAACGCGGCGGCCGGGGTGACGCCACGCCCGATCAGGCTGCCGGCCACCGGCACCGACGCGCACTCGCAGCCCGGCAGCACCACGCCCGCGATTCCGGCGACCGGCACGGCCAGCGCGGGCCGCTTGGGCAGCAGCCGCGTGAACACCCGCTCCGGCACGAACGCGTTGATCGCCCCCGACAGGGCCGTACCGAGCAGCAGGAACGGGGTCGCCTGCACGATCACGGCGAGACACACCGTCTGCCAGGCCTGGAGCGCGGCCTTGCTCACGCCCTGACCGACGAGGAAGAGGGCGGTGCCGGGCAGGACGGCGGCGGCCACCAGGACCAGGAGCCAGAAGCGGGGAAGTTCCCGCGCGGGCGGGTCCTCGGCCGCCGTGTCCACCGGGCAACCGCTCGCGGGGGGTGCCACGACGGCCGTCGTCTCCGCCCCCACGGCGGGTTCATCAGTCCTCCGCACGCCCCGTACGCCTCGCACATCACTCCATCGCCGGATGTTCGCATCGAACATAGGGCATGGAGCCGCCCTCGCCGCGCCGGACCGTCCCAAGGAATGCCCCAGGATCACCCCGGACGCCGCCAAGGGCCGTCCGACGAAATCAATGCAAGCACGCTTGATTGTTTTGTGGGCCGCTGCCATGCTCCTCCCCATGTCCGATCCGACGCCCGTCATCGACGACCTGCGTGCGGAGAGCGAGGAACTCGACCGGCTGGTGGCCGGGTTGGGAACCGAGCAGTGGGCCCTACCCACCCCCGCGCCCCGCTGGACCGTCGCCCACCAGATCGCCCACCTCGCCTGGACCGACCACTCCTCGCTGCTGGCCGTGACCGACCAGGACGCCTTCGCCCGCGAGGTCGGGAAAGCACTGACCGCGCCCGGGGACTTCGTGGACAACGGGGCGCAGGAGGGCGCCGCCAAGCCCCCCGCCCGGTTGCTGGCGGACTGGCGAGCCGGGCGGGAGGCCCTCCACCGGGCACTGCGCGCGGCGCCCGAGCGGGCGCGTTTCCCCTGGTACGGCCCCCCTATGTCGGTCGCCTCGATGGCCACCGCCCGCCTCATGGAGACCTGGGCGCACGGCCTGGACGTCGCGGACGCGCTGGGTGTGACCCGTGCGCCCACCGACCGGCTCCGGCACATCGCCCGGCTCGGCGTGCGCACCCGCGACTTCGCCTTCGGCGTGCACGGACTGCCCGTGCCGTTCGAGGAGTTCCGCGTCGAACTGACCGCTCCGTCGGGCGCCCTGTGGACGTACGGCCCCGAGGACGCCGACGAGCGCGTCACCGGACCCGCCCTCGACTTCTGCCTCCTGGTCACCCAGCGCGCCCACCGCGCCGACCTCGCCCTCGAAACCGTCGGCCCCGACGCCGACCGCTGGCTGGACATCGCCCAGGCCTTCGCCGGACCCCCCGGACCCGGCCGCACCCCGAAGGACGACACCCCGAAGGGCGGCCCCGAGTGACCCTTCGGATAGGCAACGCCTCCGGCTTCTACGGCGACCGTTTCGACGCCATGCGCGAGATGCTCACCGGCGGTGAACTCGACGTCCTCACCGGTGACTACCTCGCCGAGCTGACCATGCTCATCCTGGGCCGGGACCGGCTCAAGGATCCCGGCGCCGGATACGCCCGCACCTTCCTGCGCCAGCTGGAGGACTGCCTGGGCCTGGCCCGGGAGCGGGGCGTGCGGATCGTCACGAACGCGGGCGGCCTCAACCCCGCCGGGCTCGCCGACGCGGTACGGGAACTGGCCGGCCGGCTCGGTATCGGTGTGCGCGTCGCCCACGTGGAGGGCGACGACCTCACCGCCGCCCACCCCGGCAGCCTCGCCGCCCACGCCTACCTCGGCGGCTTCGGGATCGCCGAGTGCCTGCGGGCCGGCGCGGACATCGTGGTCACCGGCCGGGTGACCGACGCGGCCCTGGTCACCGGCCCCGCCGCCGCCCACTTCGGCTGGCGCCCAGGCGACCACGACCGGCTCGCGGGCGCCGTCGTCGCCGGGCACGTGCTGGAGTGCGGGACGCAGGCCACCGGCGGCAACCACGCGTTCTTCGCCGAGGCGACGGCCGCCGGCCGGGACCTGCGGCGCCCCGGCTTCCCGCTCGCCGAACTCCACGAGGACGGCAGCTGCGTCATCACCAAGCACCCCGGCACCGGCGGTCACGTCGACGTCGGCACGGTCACCGCCCAGCTCCTGTACGAGACCGGCGGCGCCCGGTACGCGGGCCCCGACGTCACCGCCCGCCTCGACACCGTACGGCTCGGCCAGGACGGCCCCGACCGGGTGCGGATCGAGGGCGTCCGCGGTGAGGCACCGCCCCCCACCCTCAAGGTCGGCCGCAACCGGCTCGGCGGCTTCCGCAACGAGGTCGTCTTCGTGCTCACCGGACTCGACATCGAGGCGAAGGCCGCCCTCGTACGGGAACAGATGGGGGAGGTGTTCGCCCACGCCAAGTCGGCTCCGTCCGAGATTCGCTGGGACCTCGTCCGCACCGATCGCTCCGACGCGGACACCGAGGAGACGGCCAGCGCCCTGCTCCGCCTCGTCGTACGGGACCGCGACCAGGAGGCCGTGGGCCGGGCGCTGAGCGGGGCCGCCGTGGAACTGGCGCTCGCCAGCTACCCGGGCTTCCATGTGCTCGCACCACCCGGAAAAGGCGCGCCCTATGGGGTTTTCGAGGATGTGTACGTCCCCCAGGAGGAGGTGCCCCATGTGGCCGTCCTCCACGACGGGCGACGGGTCCCCGTGGCGCCGACCCAGGACACCCGCGTACTGGGGGATCCGCCCGCACCGCCGCTGCCCGAGCCGCTCCCGGCCGGTCCCACGCGGCGGGCACCCCTCGGGCTCGTCGCCGGAGCCCGCAGCGGGGACAAGGGCGGCAACGCCAACGTCGGCGTCTGGGCGCGCTCCGACGAGGCGTGGCGCTGGCTCGCGCACACCTTGACCGTCGACACCTTCCGCCGGCTCCTCCCGGAGACCGCGCAGCTGCCGGTCACCCGGCACCTGCTCCCCAACCTCCGCGCCCTCAACTTCACCGTCGAGGGCATCCTCGGCCAGGGCGTGGCCGCCCAGCACCGTTTCGACCCGCAGGCCAAGGCCCTCGGCGAATGGCTCCGCTCCCGCCACCTGGACATCCCGGAGGCCCTGCTGTGACCGTCCTCTCCTCGACGCTGGACACCGCCTCGCCGGACTACCGGGCGAACCGCGACGCCATGCTCGCCAAGCTCACCGACCTGGAGGCCGAGCACGCCAAGGCCCTCGCGGGCGGCGGCGAGAAGTACGTCGCACGGCACCGCAAGCGCGGCAAACTCCTCGCTCGCGAGCGCATCGAACTGCTCCTCGACCCCGACACGCCGTTCCTGGAGCTGTCCCCGCTGGCCGCCTGGGGCAGCGACCACGCCGTCGGCGCCTCACTCGTCACGGGGATCGGCGTGGTCGAGGGCGTGGAGTGCCTGATCACCGCCAACGACCCGACGGTGCGCGGCGGTGCCAGCAACCCCTGGTCGCTGAAGAAGGCCCTGCGCGCCGACGACATCGCCCTCGCCAACCGGCTGCCCTGCATCAGCCTGGTCGAGTCCGGGGGCGCCGACCTGCCCTCGCAGAAGGAGATCTTCATCCCGGGCGGCGCGATCTTCCGCGACCTCACCCGGCTCTCGGCCGCCGGCATCCCCACCGTCGCCGTCGTCTTCGGCAACTCGACCGCCGGCGGCGCCTACATCCCCGGCATGTCCGACCACGTGATCATGGTCAAGGAGCGCGCCAAGGTCTTCCTCGGCGGGCCGCCCCTCGTGAAGATGGCGACCGGCGAGGAGAGCGACGACGAGTCGCTCGGCGGCGCCGAGATGCACGCGCGCGTCTCGGGCCTCGCCGACTACTTCGCCGTCGACGAACCGGACGCGCTGCGCCAGGCACGGCGGGTGGTCGCCCGCCTCAACCACCGCAAGGCCCACCCCGACCCCGGCCCCGCCGAACCGCCCCGGTACGACCCGGAGGAACTGCTGGGCATCGTCCCCGGCGACCTCAAGATCCCCTTCGACCCGCGCGAGGTGATCGCCCGCCTCGTCGACGCCTCCGACTTCGACGAGTTCAAGCCGCTGTACGGGACGAGCCTCGCCACCGGCTGGGCGCGCCTGCACGGCTACCCGGTCGGCATCCTCGCCAACGCCCAGGGCGTCCTGTTCTCCGCCGAGTCGCAGAAGGCCGCCCAGTTCATCCAGCTCGCCAACCAGCGCGACATCCCCCTGCTGTTCCTCCACAACACCACCGGCTACATGGTCGGCAAGGAGTACGAGCAGGGCGGGATCATCAAGCACGGCGCCATGATGATCAACGCGGTCAGCAACAGCCGCGTCCCGCACCTCTCCGTCCTCATGGGCGCCTCCTACGGCGCCGGGCACTACGGCATGTGCGGCCGCGCCTACGACCCCCGCTTCCTGTTCGCCTGGCCCAGCGCCAAGTCCGCCGTCATGGGCCCGCAGCAGCTCGCCGGCGTGCTGTCGATCGTCGCCCGCCAGTCGGCCGCCGCCAAGGGCCTGCCGTACGACGAGGAGGGCGACGCGGCCCTGCGCGCCATGGTCGAGCAGCAGATCGAGTCCGAGTCGCTCCCGATGTTCCTGTCCGGGCGGCTCTACGACGACGGCGTCATCGACCCGCGCGACACCCGCACCGTCCTCGGGCTCGCCCTGTCCGCCATCCACACCGCCCCCTACGAAGGCGCGCGCGGCGGCTTCGGCGTCTTCCGGATGTGAGGGATCACGTGATTTCGACCCTGCTGGTCGCCAACCGCGGCGAGATAGCCTGCCGGATCTTCCGCACCTGCGCCGAACTCGGCATCAGGACCGTCGCCGTGCACTCCGACGCCGACGAGCACGCACTGCACACCCGGCTGGCCGACGCCGCGGTACGGCTGCCGGGCGCCACCCCCGCCGACACCTACCTCCGCGCCGACCTGGTGGTGAAGGCCGCCGTGACCGCCGGCGCGGACGCCGTGCACCCCGGGTACGGCTTCCTCTCCGAGAACGCCGACTTCGCGCGCGCCGTCGTCGACGCCCGACTGGCCTGGATCGGCCCGCCGCCCGAGGCGATCGAGGCGATGGCGTCCAAGACCCGCGCCAAGGAACTGCTGGGCATCCCACCGCTCGGCGAGGTCACCCCGTCCGACCTGCCGGTCCTCGTGAAGGCGGCCGCGGGCGGCGGTGGGCGCGGCATGCGCGTCGTGCGCCGCCTCGACGAGCTGAGCGCCGCCCTGGAGAGCGCACGCGCCGAGGCCGCGAGCGCCTTCGGGGACGGCGAGGTCTTCGTCGAGCCGTACCTGGAGTCCGGCCGCCACGTCGAGGTGCAGATCCTCGCCGACACCCACGGCACGGTCTGGCCGCTGGGCACCCGCGACTGCTCCCTCCAGCGCAGACACCAGAAGGTCATCGAGGAGGCACCGGCGCCCGGACTCCCGGACGGCCTGGTGAAGGAGCTGTACGCGCTGGCCGTGCGCGCCGCGCGCTCCGTCGCGTACGTCGGCGCGGGCACCGTCGAGTTCCTCGTCGCCGACGGGAAGGCGCACTTCCTGGAGATGAACACCCGCCTCCAGGTGGAACACCCCGTCACCGAGGCCGTGTTCGGCATCGACCTGGTGGCGGAACAGATCCGCGTCGCCGAGGGCCACGCCCTGCCCCTCGAACCGCCGCCCGCGCGCGGCCACGCGATCGAGGCGCGCCTCTACGCCGAGGATCCCGCCCACGACTGGGCGCCCCAGACCGGCACCCTGCACCGTCTCGCCGTCCCCGCCTCCGTCCGCCTGGACACCGGTTACACCGACGGCGACGAGATCGGCGTCCACTACGACCCGATGCTCGCCAAAGCGATCGCGCACGCCCCCACCCGCGCGGAGGCCCTGCGCAAACTGGCCCACGCGCTGGAACGGGCCACCCTGCACGGCCCCACCACCAACCGCGACCTCCTCGTCCGCTCCCTGCGCCACGCGGAGTTCACCGAAGCCCGCATGGACACCGGCTTCTACGACCGCCACCTCCCGGACCTGGCAGCGCCCGCCCCCGACCCGCACGCCCCCCTCGCCGCCGCCCTGGCCGACGCCCACGGCCGCTCCCGCTTCGGCGGCTGGCGCAACGTCCCCTCCCAACCGCAGACCAAGCGCTACCTGATGGCCGGCGAGGAGCACGAGGTCCACTACCGGCACACCCGCGAGGGCCTCACGGCGGACGGCGTACAGGTCGTGCACGCCGACGCGCGTCGCGTCGTACTCGACATCGACGGCGCCCGCCGCACGTTCGAGGTGGCCCGGTACGGCGACCGGATCCACGTCGACAACACCACCCTCACCGCCCTGCCCCGCTTCCCCGACCCGAAGGCCCAGCTGGCCCCCGGCTCCCTCCTCGCACCGATGCCGGGAACGGTCGTCCGGATGGCGGAGGGCCTGGAGGTCGGGTCGGCGGTGGAGGCCGGCCGCCCCCTCCTCTGGCTGGAGGCGATGAAGATGCAGCACCGGATCACCGCACCGGTCACGGGAACGCTGAGTGAGCTGCGGGTGGTCGTAGGCCAACAGGTAGAGCCCGGCTCTCTGCTGGCGGTTGTACAAGCGCCCCTTTAGGGGCGCGGGGCTGTATCGATATGCGGCTACCGCCGCGCGAGCGCGACCAGCCACGATGAACCCGCACCCGAAGGAGCCACAGTGACCCCCCAGATCGAAATCGACGAACACAGGGCACTCCGCGCAGCGGTAGCCACCCTCGGCGCCAAGTACGGCCGCACCTACATCACCCGCACCATCGCCGAAGGCCGCCCCCCGACCGAACTCTGGCAGGAGGCCGGAAAACTCGGCTACCTGGGCGTCAACCTCCCGGAGGAACACGGCGGCGGAGGCGGCGGCATCACCGAACTCTCCATCGTCCTGGAGGAACTCGGCGCAGCCGGCTCCCCCCTCCTCATGCTCGTCGTCTCGCCCGCGATCTGCGGCACGGTGATCGCCCGCTTCGGCACCGAGCACCAGAAGCAGACCTGGCTCCCCGGCCTCGCCGACGGCTCCCTCCTCATGGCCTTCGGCATCACCGAACCCGACGCCGGCTCCAACTCCCACCGCATCACCACCACGGCCCGCAGGGACGGCGCCGACTGGCTGCTCACCGGCCGCAAGGTCTTCATCTCCGGCGTCGACATGGCCGACGCCGTCCTGATCGTCGGCCGCACCGAAGACGCCCGCACCGGCCGCCTCAAGCCCTGCCTGTTCATCGTCCCGACGGACGCCGAGGGCTTCCACCGGCGCCCCATCGACATGGAACTCAACACCGCCGAGAAGCAGTTCGAACTCACCCTCGACGACGTACGGCTGCCCGCGGACGCGCTCGTCGGCGACGGGGACGCCGGCCTCCTCCAGCTCTTCGCCGGACTCAACCCGGAGCGGATCATGACGGCCGCGTTCGCGATCGGCATGGGCCGCTACGCGCTGTCCAGGGCGATCGAGTACGCCCGCGACCGCACCGTCTGGAAGACCCCCATCGGCGCCCACCAGGCCATCGCCCACCCCCTCGCGCAGGCGCACATCGACCTCGAACTCGCCCGCCTGATGATGCAGAAAGCGGCGCACCTGTACGACGCCGGGGACGACGTCGGCGCCGGTGAGGCCGCCAACATGGCGAAGTACGCGGCGGGGGAGGCCTGCGTGCGCGCCGTCGACCAGGCCGTGCACACCCTCGGCGGCAACGGACTGACCCGCGAATTCGGGCTCGCCTCATTGATAACGGCGGCGCGCGTGGCTCGTATTGCTCCGGTGAGCAGGGAGATGATTCTCAACTACGTCTCCCACCAGACCCTCGGCCTGCCCAAGTCGTACTGACGCGCAGGGCCGTCTTGGAGGAACCGTGTTCCGCAGCGAGTACGCAGACGTTCCGCCCGTAGAACTCCCCATCCACGAGGCCGTGCTGGGCCGGGCCGCCGAGTTCGGTGACGCTCCCGCCCTGATCGACGGCACCGACGGCACCACCCTGACGTACGCCCAACTGGACCGGTTCCACCGGCGGATCGCCGCCGCGCTCGCCGACGCCGGTGTCCGCAAGGGCGACGTCCTCGCCCTGCACAGCCCGAACACGGTCGCTTTCCCGACGGCGTTCTACGCGGCCACCCGCGCGGGCGCCGCCGTCACCACCGTGCACCCCCTCGCCACCCCGGAGGAGTTCGCCAAACAGCTCAGGGACTCCGCGGCCCGCTGGATCGTCACCGTCTCGCCGTTGCTGGAGACGGCCCGCCGGGCGGCCGAACTCGCGGGCGGCGTCGAGGAGATATTCGTCTGCGACAGCGCCACCGGCCACCGCTCCCTCATCGACATGCTCGCCACCGACGCCCCCGAACCCCAGGTCGACATCGACCCCGTCGAGGACGTCGTCGCGCTGCCGTACTCCTCCGGCACCACCGGCGTTCCCAAGGGCGTGATGCTCACCCACCGGCAGATCGCCACCAACCTGGCCCAGCTCGACGCCTCCGTCCCGGCGGGGCCCGGCGACCGCGTCCTCGCCGTCCTGCCCCTCTTCCACATCTACGGCCTCACCGCGCTCATGAACGCGCCCCTGCGCAAGGGCGCCACGGTCGTCGTCCTGCCCCGCTTCGACCTGGCGACCTTCCTCGCGGCCATCCAGAACCACCGCATCACCGGCCTGTACGTCGCCCCGCCGATCGTCCTCGCCCTCGCCAAGCACCCCCTCGTCGAGCAGTACGACCTGTCGTCCCTGAAGTACGTCATGAGCGCCGCCGCACCCCTGGACGCCCAGCTCGCCGCCGCCTGCTCGCGACGGCTCGGACTGCCACCGGTCGGACAGGCCTACGGCATGACGGAACTGTCACCCGGCACCCACGTCGTCCCCCTCGACGCCATGCACCAGGCACCCCCCGGCACCGTCGGCAGACTCATCGCGAGCACCGAGATGCGGATCGTGTCACTCGACGACCCCGACAAGGACGTCCCCACCGGCGAACCCGGCGAGATCCTCATCCGCGGCCCCCAGGTCATGAAGGGCTACCTCGGCCGCCCCGACGACACCGCCGCCATGATCGACCCCGACGGCTGGCTGCACACCGGCGACGTGGGCAGGGCGGACGCCGACGGCTGGCTGTTCGTCGTCGACCGGGTCAAGGAACTCATCAAGTACAAGGGCTTCCAGGTGGCCCCCGCCGAACTGGAGGCACTCCTGCTCACCCACCCCGGCATAGCCGACGCCGCCGTCGTCGGCGCCTACAACGAGGACGGCAACGAGATCCCGCACGCCTTCGTCGTCCGCCAGCCCACCGCCGCCGACCTCACCGAGAACGAGACCATGCTGTACGTCGCCGAACGCGTCGCACCCTACAAACGCGTACGCAAGGTCACCTTCGTCACCGCGGTGCCCCGCGCGGCCTCCGGGAAGATCCTCCGCCGCGAACTGCGCGACCTGGCGAAGACCGCCCGGGAACCCGAGGAGGCCCCGTGACGTCGATCGGACGGACCCGCACCCGCGCCGTCACCACCCTCAGCCTCGACGCCACCGCCACCCGCAACGCCCTGTCCGCCGCCCTCGTCACCGAACTCGCCGAGGCCCTCACCGCCTGCGCGAAGGACCCCGACGTCCGCGCGGTCGTCCTCACCCACACCGGTTCGACGTTCAGCGCGGGCGCCGACCTGCGCGACCCGCCCCACCCCGACGCCCTGGTCGGCCTGCTCCGCCAGATCGTCGAACTGCCCCGGCCGGTCGTCGCCCGGGTCACCGGCCACGTCCGCGCGGGCGGCCTCGGCCTGCTCGCCGCCTGCGACATCGCCGCCGCGTCCACCGATTCCACGTTCGCCTTCACCGAAGTGCGGATCGGCGTCGCCCCCGCCGTCATCTCCCTCCCGATCCTCCCCCGCGCCGACCCCCGGACCCTGGCCCGCTACTACCTCACCGGCGAACGCTTCACCCCGGCCGAAGCCGTCCGCCTCGGCCTGCTCACCACCACGGCCGACGACGTCGACACCGCCCTCGCCCCCGTCCTCGACGGCCTGCGTCACTCCTCACCCCAGGCCCTGGCCGAGACGAAACAGCTGCTCACGGCTAGGGTGCTGGAGACATTCGACCGGGACGCGGCCCACCTGACCGCACTCTCGGCCCGGCTGTTCTCCTCCGACGACGCGCGCGAGGGGATGACGGCCTTCCTCGAACGACGGGACGCGGCATGGGTGGTGTGAGTACGACGGACCGCGCACGCGGCCCCCAACCGGACCGCGCCCCCAAACAGGACCGCAGCCGGGCCACCCGGCAACGCCTCCTGGAAGCCGCCGTGGCCTGCCTCGCCGAGCACGGCTGGGCGGGCTCCACGGTCGCCGTCGTCGCCGAACGCGCCGGCGTCTCCCGGGGCGCCGCCCAGCACCACTTCCCGACCCGCGAGGACCTCTTCACCGCGGCCGTCGAATACGTCGCCGAGCAACGCTCCACGGCCCTGCGCGCCCTGTTCCCGCAGGGCGCGGCCGGCGACCGCAGGGCCGTCGTCTCGGCCCTCGTCGACCTCTACACCGGCCCCCTGTTCCGCGCCGCCCTCCACCTCTGGGTGGCCGCCTCCGACGAGGACCAGCTCCGCCCCCGGGTCACCGAACTCGAAGCCCGCGTCGGCCGTGAGACGCACCGCATCGCCGTCGACCTCCTGAACGCCGACGAGACCCGCCCCGGCACCCGGGAGACGGTCCAGGGCCTCCTCGACATGGCAAGGGGCCTGGGCCTGGCCAACCTGCTCACGGACGACAGGGCGAGACGGGAACGGGTGGTAGCCCAGTGGGCGGCACTGCTGGAGGAGGCCCTGTGAAAATCAGGCACGAAGTGCCCGATTTTCAGGGGCGCTGGGGGTACCCCCGGCCGAAGGCTGGGGGAGGAACTGCGCGACCAGCCACAACGCACCCGCACCCGCCCACATACCCGCACAGATCAACTCAGTGGGCGATGTCCCCGTACCCCTCGATGTCCTGAGGCTTCCGCACCCCCGGCCCCACATACCGCGCCGACGGCCGCACCAACCGCCCCGTGCGCTTCTGCTCGAGGATGTGCGCCGACCACCCGGCGGTCCGCGCACACGTGAACATCGACGTGAACATGTGCGCCGGCACCTCCGCGAAGTCCAGCATGATCGCCGCCCAGAACTCGACGTTGGTGGCGAGCACCCGATCCGGCCGACGGTTGTGCAGCTCCTCCAGCGCCGCCTTCTCCAACGCCTCCGCGATCTCGAACCGCGGCGCCCCCAGCTCCCGCGCCGTCCGCCGCAGCACCCGCGCCCGGGGATCCTCCGCCCGGTACACCCGGTGCCCGAACCCCATCAGCCGCTCACCGCGGTCCAGAGCCTGCTTGACGTAGGCCTCCGCGTCCCCGGTCCGCTCGATCTCCTCGATCATCCCCAGCACCCGGGACGGCGCTCCGCCGTGCAGCGGCCCCGACATGGCACCCACCGCACCCGACAGCGCGGCGGCGACGTCCGCGCCGGTGGAGGCGATGACGCGGGCCGTGAACGTCGAGGCGTTCATGCCGTGCTCGGCGGCCGAGGTCCAGTACGCGTCCACGGCCGCGACGTGCTTCGGGTCCGGCTCCCCGCGCCACCGGATCATGAACCGCTCGACCACCGAGTGCGCCTTGTCGATCTCCCGCTGCGGCACCATCGGCAGCCCCTGTCCGCGCGCGGACTGGGCGACGTACGACAGGGCCATGACCGCGGCCCGCGCCAGGTCCTCCCGGGCCTGCGCCGCGTCGATGTCGAGGAGCGGTTTGAGCCCCCACACCGGGGCGAGCATGGCGAGCGCGGCCTGCACGTCCACCCGGATGTCACCCGAGTGGACGGGGATGGGGAAGGGCTCGGCGGGCGGCAGCCCCGGATTGAAGGCCCCGTCGACCAGCAGCCCCCACACGTTCCCGAAGGAGACGTGCCCGACCAGGTCCTCGATGTCGACGCCCCGGTAGCGCAGGGCGCCCCCCTCCTTGTCCGGTTCGGCGATCTCCGTCTCGAACGCGACGACTCCTTCGAGCCCGGGTACGAAGTCGGACATGGGGCGGCTCCTCATGGGATGTGGGCGGAGGCAACGTCACCATAACTCCGAGTGCCAGAATTGGGGAGCCCAACGGCACTCAGTGCCACCTTCTGCCGCCGCTCTCTGATGTCGCGCACGGCGGTACGGCAAGATGACCGCGTGACCGACCGTGACGCCGCCGCCTCCGACGCCTCCGACGCCTCCGACGCCTCCGACGCCTCCGACGACTACGCCGACTCCCTCCACGACCCCGCCGCGATGCGCCAGCACTACCGGGCCGAGGGCTTCGACGAGAGCGACCTGGCCGCACACCCGATGGACCAGTTCACCCACTGGTTCCGACAGGCCGTACGGGCGGCCGACGACGGCATGATCTACGAACCCAACGCGATGATCGTCTCCACCGCCGACGCCCACGGCCGCCCCAGCTCGCGCACGGTCCTGATGAAGCAGTACGACACCCAGGGCTTCGTCTTCTACACCAACTACGGCTCCCGCAAGGCCCGCGACCTCGCCGAGAACCCACACGTCTCACTGCTCTTCCCGTGGCACCCCATCGGCCGCCAGGTCGTCGTCACCGGCACCGCCCGCCGCACCGGCCGCGACGAGACCGCCGCCTACTTCCGCACCCGCCCGCACGGCTCCCAGCTCGGCGCCTGGGCCAGCACCCAGTCCGCTGTCATCCACTCCCGCGCCGAACTCGACACCGCCTACGCCGAACTCAGCGCCCGCTACCCCGAGGGCGAACAGGTCCCCGTACCCCCGCACTGGGGCGGCTTCCGCATCGCCCCCCAGACGGTCGAGTTCTGGCAGGGCCGCTTCAACCGCCTCCACGACCGCCTCCGCTACACGGCCACCCCCGACGCCACCTGGCACGTCGAACGCCTGAGCCCCTGACCGACGCCTGATCCCCTGACCGACCCGCAAACGCAGACGACCCGCGAGCTCGGGTCCCTCCGCCTCGGCGGAGGAGCCGGCCGGACGTACCGGCGAGCTCACGGGTCGGGTGACTGCGTTGGATTGGCCGGCTGCATGCGTCCCGCGCACACTGGTCCGGCACCGCACATCGTGTGGTGGCGAGCCGCTAGCCCGCAGCCACCTCGCGCGTCCGGGTTTCACTCATTTACCCGATCACCTCCCTTCTCACGTAAGAGCCACCCTAAGAAGCGGCCGGGTCGGACTCAACTGTTTTTTCGGCGAGGAGCAGGACGGCTTCGAAGCCGGTCGCGTCGTGAGGCAGCTCCGGCGGCGATTCCAGGCCCCACAGGTCCCGGCGCAGCCGACGTGGGTTTGGCAGGGTGCCGGGCCGGACGAGTGGAGGGGGACGGGGTGTGAGTGGGCTGCGGGTGGTGTCCGTGGGTGGGGGTGAGGCGTTGGAGCGGTGGCGGTATGTGCACAACGTGGTGGTGCCGCCTGCCGCGATGTCGGCCGAGGAGGCGGCCGAGCGGCTTGCGCGGGGGTACCGGCTGGAGAACGCGTGCGTCGGGGACGAACTCGTGGGGTGCTCCACCGTGCGGTTCGTGCTGGGCGGGGAGCGTGACGAGTGGGTGGATCTGCGGCGGGTGCCGTGACGGGGGCTTGCAACTATTGACTCAATCTTGCGGGAACACGGTGTGGGCTGCGTCACGTTCCAGTTGAATGGAAGGGCAGCGAGTGAACACCGACGCGCCGTGCGTGCGGACGCAGCCTGATGGGGGTCCAGGTGAGTGCTTCCCGGCGTAGTGGGACCACGGACGAGCTGGGGCCCGACGAGCCCGAGCCGGAGCCGGAGCGGGACGCTCCGGAGGACTCGGGCGGCTCGGACCTGCTCGCCGCGCTCCTCGACGGCATGGACGCGGCCCTGTGCGCCTTCGACGCGGACGGCTTCGTCACCCACTGGAACCGTGAGGCCGAGCGGATCCTGGGCTGGACGGCGGCCGAGGCGGTGGGCCGGCGCGGGTTCGCCGGGTGGGCGGTGCGCGAGGCGGACGCCGAGGAGATCGAGGGGCGGCTGATGGCCGCCATGCACGCCTCGGGGCGTCAGGTGCACGAGTTCGCCCTGCTGACGAAGGACGGCGGGCGGGTCCTCGTACGGACCCAGTCGGCGGCCGTGCGCGGTCCTGACGGCAAGCCGGCGGGCGTGTACTGCGCGTTCAGCGAGGTGCACGCGCAGATCGACCTGGAGCGGTCGATCGCGCTGAGCGAGGCCCTGTTCGAGGACGCGGCCTGGGGCGTCGTGCTCGTCGACGCGGATCTGCGGCCGGCCGTGGTCAACGCGCACGCCGCGCGGGCGCTCGGCATCGGGCGTTCGTCGGCGCTGGGGCGGCCGCTCGGGGAGTTGCTCGCGCAGGGCGTGGAGGACCTGGAGGGCGCGCTCACGCATGTGCTGGCCGAAGGTGCGCCGCCGGCGCCGGCCGAGATGTGGGTGAGCGTGCGGACGCCGGAGGGCGAGCAGCGGCGGTGCTGGCGGTCCGGGTTCCTGCGGCTGGCCTCGCCGCTCGCGGAGGAGCCGGTGCCGCTCGGGGTGGGCTGGCTGTTCCAGGACGTCACGGAGGGCAGGCTCGCCGAGCAGGAGGCGGCCGTGCTGCGGTTCCGTGCCAACCAGCTGCACCGTGCGGCCCGCGCGGCCGCGGAGTGCGAGGACCCGGCGGAGGGTGCCACCGTCCATCTGGACTTCGCACTGGCCGGGTTCGCAGACCATGCGGTGATCGACCGGGTGGTGGGCGGTGCCCGTGCGGACGGGGACGTGGGTCCGGTGCGGTTGGTGCGGATGGCCACCACGCCCACCGGGGCGCCGGGGCCGAGCCTGCTGACGGGTGCGGCCGGGCTGCCGGTGCGGTACGAGGAGGGGCATCCGGCGTTGCAGTGTGTGGCGCGGGCGGGGAGCGTGCGGGCGGACGCCGGGGCGGTGCCGCCGGACCGGGCGCGGGCGTGGGCGCTGGACCGGCAGTGGCCCGGTGACGCGGTGCACGCCATGTGCGCGGTGCTGCGCAGCCGGGGGCGGACGCTGGGTGTGCTGACGTTCCTGCGCGGGTCGGCCCGCAGCCGTTTCGAACGGTTGGACGCCGTCTACGCGGAGGACGTGGCCGTGCGCATCGCGGCGGCGCTGGATCTGGCGGAGCTCGCGCGACAGCAGCGGTAGCGCCGGGCTGCGGCGGCGGGAGCGGCGGCGGGTGCGGGTGCGCCGGACGGCGTCACTGCTGGTAGAAGATGCGGTCGGCGTACTCCGCGAACACCCGGGCGTTCCACTCGTGGCCGCCGTCGACGTTGCCCGAGCGCAGCAGCGGGGGTTCCAGACCGCGGTCGGCGAGGGTGGCCGCGGTGGTGGCGAGGACCGCCTGGAGCAGCGCGCTGGTGACGACGGTGGAGGCGGGCGCGAAGGGCGCCGGGATGGTGTCGAGGGTCAGCTCGGCGTCCCCGACGGCGATCTTCGAGTCGAGTACGACGTCGCAGTGGTCCTTGAGGTACGTGCCGGAGGAGTGCCGTGACGTGGTCTGCCCGGCGTAGGCCACGGAGGTCACGCCGATGACGTGGGCGCCGCGGCGGCGGGCCTCGACGGCCATCTCGACGGGCAGGGCGTTGCGGCCGGAGAGGGAGATGATCACGAGGGTGTCGCCGGCGCGCAGGGGCGAGGTGTCGAGGACGGCGGTGGCCAGGCCGTCGACGCGTTCGAGGCGGGAGCCGAGGGTGGCCGGCACCACGTCGACGCCGACGAGGCCGGGGGCGGACAGCAGGTTCATGAGGGCGAGGCCGCCCGCGCGGTAGACGAGGTCCTGGGCGGGGAGCGAGGAGTGCCCGGCGCCGAAGGCGAACAGCCTGCCGCCGGCCGCGACGGTGTCGGCGAGGAGGCTGCCGGCGGTGGCGATGGCCTCGGCCTCCTCGTCGCGGACCCGTTGCAGGAGGCCGATGGCGGCGTCGAGGAACAGGTCGGCGGGCGTGCCGTCGCTCATACGGGCCCCTTTGCACGGTCGGCGTCAGCGTCTGTGTCGCGGATCACCCTCCGGTCTGGACCATCTCGGTGTCAATACGGCCGTGGGGCGGCGGGGTCACGGCTGGTACCGCCTGACGGCTCCGTTTTTCCGGTGCGGCCCGGTTGTCAGTGGGATCCGGCAGAATTGGTGTCAGGGCCAGCGCACGCGGCCGGGCCGCCGGCAGAGGTAATCGAGGGGCACGTATGTCCGGACTGATCGACACCACGGAGATGTATCTCCGCACCATCCTCGAGCTCGAAGAGGAAGGCGTGGTCCCCATGCGCGCCCGCATCGCGGAGCGGCTCGACCAGAGCGGGCCGACGGTGAGCCAGACGGTGGCGCGGATGGAGCGGGACGGGCTGGTGTCCGTCGCCTCCGACCGTCATCTGGAGCTGACCGACGAGGGCCGTCGGCTGGCGACGCGCGTGATGCGCAAGCACCGGCTCGCCGAGTGCCTGCTGGTCGACGTGATCGGCCTGGAGTGGGAGCAGGTGCACGCCGAGGCGTGTCGCTGGGAGCACGTGATGAGCGAGGCGGTGGAGCGGCGGGTACTGGAGCTGCTGCGGCATCCGACCGAGTCGCCGTACGGCAATCCGATCCCGGGTCTGGAGGAGCTGGGCGAGAAGGACGGCGCCGACCCGTTCCTCGACGAGGGCATGGTGTCGCTGGCCGACCTGGATCCGGGTACGGACGGCAAGACGGTGGTGGTGCGCCGGATCGGTGAGCCCATCCAGACCGACGCGCAGCTGATGTACACGCTGCGGCGGGCGGGTGTGCAGCCCGGTTCGGTGGTGAGCGTGACGGAGTCGGCCGGCGGGGTGCTGGTGGGCAGCGGCGGTGAGGCGGCCGAGCTGGAGTCGGTCGTGGCCTCCCACGTGTTCGTCGCCAAGCGCTGAGCGTGGGGGCGGGGGCGGGGTTCGCTGCGTCGAATCGCAGCGCTCGGACCTTTCGCGTGCAAGGCTGTCGGCAGGGGCAGATGGTCTGAGGGGGCGGAGAGGGTGTGCCGAAGACGTGGCGGTGGGCATGGGCTTGGCCCCGGCGCCTTTCGGCGCCGGGGCCTGTCCTCCCCAGTGCTGACCCGGAGCCCCGAGCTCCCAGGGTCATCCCCTCGGACCGTTTTCCCCGAGCGGTCCGTCCCCCGCAGAAGAAATCCCCCCGGCGGCGCCGATCATGCCTGGGGAGGGGTCACTCGAATGAGGGGTGTTGCCCGCAGGAACCCGATTTTCGAATAGGTATTCGATAGTCTGAGTGGTACCGGAGCAGCACGAAGCGATACGAGGCGACACTAGGCACGCGGAGCTAGGGGGGTGCCAGGCCCATGGCACGGCGCATCGACGTGACGGGAGCCGGCGGCGTACACCTCGCCGCCTGGGAGTTCGCGGACCCGCCCAAGAAGGACGACCCGGAGCGGCCGTCTCCCGGAGTGCTGTTACTGCACGGCCTGATGGGCCGCGCCTCGCACTGGGCGTCCACCGCCCGCTGGCTCTCCGGACGGCACCGGGCCGTCGCACTCGACCAGCGCGGCCACGGCCAGAGCGACAAGCCCCCGCAGGCCGCGTACACCCGTGAGGCGTACGTCGAGGACGCCGCGGCCGCCATCGAGCAGCTGGGACTCGGGCCGGCGGTGGTCATCGGCCATGCCATGGGCGCGCTGACCGCCTGGCAGCTCGCCGCGAAGCGCCCGGAACTGGTCCGGGGTGTGATCATCTGCGACATGCGGGCCTCCGCCCTCGGGGGGGCCTCGCAGCGCGAGTGGGCCGCATGGTTCAAGGCCTGGCCCGTCCCCTTCGCCACGCTCGCCGACGTACGCAAGTGGTTCGGCGAGGACGACCCCTGGGTGGAGCGGCCGAACCCGGCGCGCGGGGAGTTCTACGCCGAGGTGATGCACGAGTGCGCCGACGGGTGGCGGCCGGTGTTCGATCCCGAACGGATGCTGAGCTCCCGGGAGACCTGGGTGTACGACGCGCACTGGGAGGAGCTGGCCCAGGTGCCGTGCCCCGCGCTGGTCGTGCGCGGGGTGGACGGGGAGCTGGGTCGGGCGGAGGCGCAGGAGATGGTTCGGGTGCTGCCCCAGGGGGAGTACGCCGAGGTGGCCGACGCCGGGCACCTGTTGCCCTATGACCGGCCGGAGGCGTGGCGGGCGGCTGTGGAGCCGTTTCTTGATCGGCTGGGGGAGTGAAGGGGGCCGGGGGTGCGCACGAGTTTTGTTGGGTGCGGGTGAGTGGGGGCTGGTCGCGCAGTTCCTCCCCCAGCCTTCGGCCGGGGGCACCCCCAGCGCCCCTTTGGGGCGCGCTGCAGCTAGGGCCCTTCTGATGGATCTCCGCGGCGTCGCCACGCCCGGCACGCACGCTCGACGCACGGGGTGGCGGGCCAGGTGGCTCCGCCACATGACCCGCCACCCCGCACGCCGATCGCACGCACCGAACGCCG
>NZ_JBEYJU010000102.1:0-32153 GCF_040703965.1 Streptomyces sp. NPDC006655
AGGGCCTGTCTGACAATTCCCGTCGTCGCCCGGAGGGCGGCCGCGCGGCGTCAGGTGCGTGCTCTGGGGGTCCCCCCGGCCGGAGGCTGGGGGAGCGTGCATGGCGTCGCGCGGCAGGCGGGAATTGTCAGACAGGCCCTAGCTAGTGCCCTACGGCGTCCGAGATCGGCTTGGCGCCGCCGTGCGTGGTGAGACCGCCGTCGACCGGGATCTCGGCTCCGGTGATGAAGGACGACTCGTCGGAGAGGAGGAAGGTGACGAGCGGGGTGACGTCGTCGACGGTCCCGGTGCGGCCGAGTGGTGTCCCGGCGAGGTTGGCCGCGCGGAAGGCGGGGGCGGCCGAGGCGGTCATCTCGGTCTCGATGTAACCGGGGTGGATGGTGTTCACGCGGATGCCGCGTGGCCCCAGTTCCATGGCGGCGGTGGCCGACAGACCGCGAAGTGCCCACTTGCTGGCGGTGTAGGCGACCGGGTAGTGGGCGGTCCGGGCCGCCGAGGAGCCGACGTTCACGATCGACGCACCGGGGCGCATCAGCGGCACCAGGTGCTGGATGCCCAGGAGCGGCCCGGTGACGTTGACCGCGTGGACGCGGGCCATGTCCTCGGGCCGTACGTCGTCGACGCGGGCGCGCCAGGTGACACCGGCGTTGTTGACCAGGCCGTGCACCTCTCCGTACGACTCCCCCAGGTCGGCGGCGAGTTCGGCCCAGTCCTGCTCGCTGGTGACGTCGAGCCTACGGCAGCCGGGTGCCTCGGTCACGTCGGTGGCGACGACCCGGGCGCCCTCGCGGGTCAGCGCCGCGGCCTCGGCGGCGCCCTGACCGCGGGCCGCGCCGGTGACCACGACGACCTTGCCGTGCAACCGCACGGGACGTACCCCGGTCATGGCCGCTCCCGGGAGCGCCGTCGGCCGATCGGCAGCGGGACCGGGGCGGCCCCGGCGACGACCGTGTTGGAGACACTGCCGATGCCCTCGACGGTGAGCGTGACCGTGTCGCCGGGCTTCAGCGGGGGCGGCTCCTGTGCGCCGTGCACGCCCCACAGCTCGGCGAGGCAGCCTCCGTTTCCGCAGGTGCCCGTCCCCAGCACGTCGCCGGGGCGGACCCAGGTGCCGCGGGAGGCGTAGGCGACCATCTCCTCGAAGGTCCAGCTCATGTTGGACAGGAGATCCGTGCCGACGGTCAGGCCGTTGACCGAGGCGGTGAGCCCGAGGCGCAGGAAACCGTCCCGGTCCCGGTACTTCTCCAGCTCGTCGGCGGTGACCAGGTACGGGCCGAGGGTGGTTGCGGTGTCCTTGCCCTTGCAGGGTCCGAGGCCCACCTTCATCTCCGCGGACTGCAGGTCGCGGGCCGACCAGTCGTTGAAGACGGTGTAGCCGATGATGCGGTCACGGGCCTGCTCGGGGGTGAGGTCACGGCCCTCGGTGCCGATCACGGCGGCGACTTCGAGCTCGAAGTCGAGCACGGTCGAGCCGGGCGGCACGGGGATGTCGTCGTACGGGCCGTACACCGCGTAGGGGTTGGTGAAGTAGAAGGTCGGGGCGGCGTACCACTGCTCGGGTACGCCCGCGGCGCCGTCCACCGAGCGCCGCACGCCCTCGACGTGCTCCTCGAAGGTGACGAAGTCCCTGACCGTGGGCGGCCGCAGCGGGGGAAGGAGGCGTACCTCGGAGACATGGGGGCCGGGCGGGACGTCCGGGCCGGCGGAGCCCGCGGCCAGCAGTCCGGGCAGGCCGCCGCAGTGAGCGAGCAGGCCGGTCAGGGATCCGACTCCGGGGAGAGGACGGAGTGTGCCGTCCTCTTCGACGACGGCCACATGGCGTCGGTTTCGGTACTCGTACGCGGCGAATCGCATGGGGTTTCCTGTCGGTGTGGGGTCAGACCGGCGGGGCGACGAACACGCCGCGGTCGACGTCGTTGAAGGACTCCTTGGTGACCAGCTCGTTCATGGGGTTGGCGGTGCCCCACTGGTCGGTGACCTCGGGCCGCGAGAAGTCGTAGACGTGCGGGTGCCAGGTGTCCTCGTCCAGCAGTTCCAGCTCCGTCGTGTACTCGACGGTGTTGCCGTGCGGGTCGAGGAAGTAGGTGAAGGTGTTGTCGCCCGCCGTGTGCCGGCCCGGCCCCCAGATCTTCCTGACGCCGGCGCGGATCACGCGTCCGGAGCCGCGCATGTACTCGTCGATGCCGCGCATCTCGAAGGAGACGTGGTGCAGCGAGGTGTGCGGGCCCTTCGCGATGGCCATGGAGTGGTGCTGGTTGCTGATCCGCATGAAGTGCATGACGTCGCCGATGTGCGGATGGCCGAGCGTGTCGGAGAGCCGGAAGCCGAGGTGCTCCTCGTACCACGCCTTGGTCCTGTCGAGGTCCGGCGAGTTGAGCACGACGTGCGACAGCTTGACCGGGATCGACTCCTTCTCCTCGATCCTGCGGTGCCGCCGTACCTCGACGTCGGCGGAGACCTCGATCGTGCGGCCGTCGACGTCGAAGAAGCGGAAGCCGTACCCGCCGCCGGGGGTGTCGACCTTTCCCGGCCGTGAGATCAACTGCACGCCGCCCGCGAGGAGTCGCTCGGCGAGCGTGTCCACGTCGGTCGCGCTCGCGGCTCCGTAGGAGACGAGGTCGAGGCGCTTCTCGTCGGCCCGGCGCAGCCGTACGACGTACTGCTCGGGGCTGCCCTCGGCGGCGAGGAAGGAGATGCCGGAGTCCTCGGCGACCTTGGTCAGGCCCCAGACGCCGGAGTAGAAGTCGAGCTGCTTGTCGTAGTCGGGCACGGCGAGGTCGACGTGGCGCAGGTGGGTGAGCAGGCGGTCGGACATGGGGGGATCCTTCTCAGGAGAGGTCGAGAAGCGCGGCGGCGTTGTCGCCGCGCACGGCGTGGAAGTCGGGGTCGGACAGCCGGGCGGCGCGCAGGGCGGCGACCGGGTCGGCGGTGCCCATGTCGAAGGCGTAGTCGGAGCCGAGCAGGACGCGGTCGGCGCCCGCCGCCCGGACGAGTTCCCGCAGGGCGTGCGGGTCGTGGACGACGGAGTCGAAGTACAGCCGCCTGAGGTAGCTGCTCGGCTCCCGTGAGCAGGCCCGGGCATCGGGGCGCGTCCGCCACGCGTGGTCGGAGCGGCCGATGTGGGTGGGCAGGTAGCCGCCGCCGTGGGCGGCGATCAGCTTCAGCCCCGGGTGCCGGTCCAGGACTCCGGAGAAGATCAGGTGCGAGAGCGCGACCGCGTTCTCCACCGGCTGGCCCACGGTGTTGGACAGGTACCAGCGGTCCAGCCGCTCGTCGAGCGTGCAGCCGAAGGGGTGCAGGAACAGCACGGCGCCGGTCTGCTCGGCTCGGGACCAGAAGGGTGCGTACGCCGGGTCGGACAGTTCACGGCCGGGGGCGTGGCTGGAGATCTCGACACCCAGCAGGCCCTGTTCCAGGGCGTGTTCGAGGGCGTGCACGGCCAGTTCGGGGTGTTGCAGGGGGACGAGGCCGAGTCCGTGCAGCCGTGCGGGAGCCTCGGCGCAGTGGGCGGCCGTCGCCTCGTTGGCGAGCCGGAGGACCTTCTCGGCCGTCTCCTCGTCCGCCCAGTAGTGGTAGTGCGAGGGGGAAGGACTGACCAGCTGCACGTCCACACCCTGGGCGTCCATCAGGGCCAGCCGCACGGAGACGTCGGTCATCCTCGGGGCGCGCTCGCGGACCATGGGACCGCTGACGGCGAGGGCCGCCGGGCCGTTGCGGCGTGCGTCCAGGGCCCGGGCCTCGGCCAGTCCCGGCAGGTCCGCGACGAGGGCGTCCACCTCGGGCAGCAGGACGTGGGCGTGCACGTCCACGGTGGGGGACGTCACGGCAGCTCCTTCAAGGTGTTCATGATGCGTCCGATCAGCCCGGGCACGTCGGCGTCGCGCACGCCGTCCAGCTGCCACTGGCCGATCTGCACGGACGCCTCGACGACGGACCGCACCCGGGGAATGCGGCGCTCGTAGTAGCTCTGGAGCAGGTCGTCGTCCCAGTTCCGCCCGCCGGTGAGCAACTCGGCGAGCACCAGGGCGTCCTCCAGGGACATCGCGGCGCCCTGGGCGATGGTGGGCGGACAGCAGTGGGCGGCGTCGCCGATCAGCACGACCCGTCCGCGGTGCCAGGATCCCTCCAGCAACAGCCGGTCGAACCGGGTGTGGTTGACCTTCCCGGAGTCGGTGATGTGCTGGGTGATCTCCGGCCAGGCTCCGCCGTAGGCCCGCGCCAGACGGCACATCTCGTCGGCGTAGGCGGCCGGGTCGATGGAGGCGCGGTCGCGGCACGCTTCGACGACGAACGCGTAGATGGTGTTCTCGCTGGTGGGGGTGTATCCGGCGATGTAGGCCGGGCCTCCGTAGGCGAGGTCGCTGCGGGTCACGCCTTCGGGACGCGGGGCCGCGACGCGCCAGATGGCCATGCCGGTCGGCTCGGGTCTGTCGGTGATGCCGATGGCGGCGCGGGTGGCGGAGTGGAGACCGTCGGCGCCGATCACCAGGTCGTAGCGGCCGTCGGTGCCGTCGCTGAAGCGCACGGTGACGCCGTCGGCGTCCTGCGCGATGGCCTCGGCGGTGGTGCCCAGCCGGACGCCGGCGCCGCAGGCGCGGACCGCGTCGATGAGGATCTGCTGAAGCCGGGGGCGCTGCATGCCGAGGGTCGCGGGCAGCTCGTCACCGCCGGTCCTGATGTCCTCGGCGACGTGCAGCACGGTGCCGTCCGGGGTGGTGATGCCCAGCGCGGAGAAGGGGAACCCACAGGCGCTCACCCGCTCCCAGACACCCAGTTCGCGCAGTACGCGCAGGGCGTTGCCCTGCAAAGTGATGCCGGAGCCGGTGGTGGCGTTCCAGTCGGGCCTGGCCTCGATCAGGTCGACGGCGATGCCGGCGCGGCGCAGCAGAACGGTCACGGCGTTGCCGGAGGCGCCGCCGCCGATGACGAGGACGGTGGGGGTCCCCCCGCTCGAACGGAGCCGAGTGCGGGGGAGGTGGGGACTGTCTGCCATGTCGGGATCCTCCCGAGATCGGGCCGCGCGGCTTCGGGCGGCGTGGTGCGGCTCGCCCGCCGGCGGGCGGGCCAGGGGGCTCCGGTGCGTCACCCGTCGGCGCGTGGCGCGGGTGCGGGCCGGATGCGAGGGCTACTTGACGGCGAGGGGACTGACGGGCGAGCCGACCGCGCCGGTGATGGGCAGGGGCGCGGCGGTGAGCCAGAACTCGTACACGCCGTCGTCCGCGCAGTCCGCGGCGAGGTCGTCGAGGTCCCACATCTCGCCGACCAGCAGGCCCATGCTGGGGATGACGACCTGGTGCAGGGGTTGGAAGGCGTGGTCGAACTCGTTGGGCCGCACTTCGAAGCCCCAGGTGTCGGTGGCGATCGCGGCGATCTCCGTGCGGTGCAGCCAGCCGGCGGTGGTGAAGGACAGGCCGGGCGCGTCCCCGCCGGCGTAGTCACCCCAGCCGTCGCGCTTGGTACGGGCCAGTTGTCCGGTCCGTACGAGGACGATGTCGCCGCGGCCGACGGTCACTCCGTGGGCGCGGGCGGTCGCGGTCAGGTGCTCCCCGGTGATGGCGAAGCCGTCGGGCAGCTCACCGCCCTCGCCCACCACGTGGCCCACATCCAGGAGCACGCCCCGCCCCGCGACGTGCGGCGCCATGTGCTCGATGCCGGTGACGAGGTCGCCGTCGGAGGTGACCGTGCGCGCCGCGTCGCGCCCGTTCCACGCCTTGCCGTGGTCGAAGATGTGCCCGAGCCCGTCCCACTGGGTGGAGCACTGGAGCGGCATCGCGATCACGTCGTCGGCGCCGCCGATCCCGTGCGGGAAGCCCTGGTTCCCGAGGGCCGCGTCGGTGCCGGTGTCGAGCATGGTGTGCACGGGGTTGGTGCGCCGGCGCCAGCCCTTCTGCGGGCCGTTCATGTCGAACCGCTGGGAGAGCGAGAAGCTCACTCCGCGCCGGACGAGAGCGGCGCCCTCGCGCCGTTTGGCCCCGTCGAGCAAGTTCAGCGTGCCGAGGACGTCGTCCTGACCCCAACGCCCCCAGTTCGAGAACGACTTGGCGGCCTCGGCGATCGCACCCTCGGGATCCGTACGGTCGATCACGCGCCGGCCTCCTCGGCGACACAGCGGGTGCGCTGGACGCCCAGCCCCGTGATCGATCCCTCCATGACGTCGCCGGCGCGCAGCAGCCGCCCCCAGTGCATGCCGTTCCCGGCCGGGGATCCCGTGAGCACCAGGTCCCCGGGCAGCAGCCGGGCGGTCCCCGAGATGTACGACACCAGGCGCGCGACACCGAAGAGCATGTCCTTGGTCGACTCGTCCTGCATGGTCTCCCCGTTGAGTTTCAGGGTCACCCGGAGGTCACCGGGGTCCGCGATCGATCCTGCGGGGACGATCCACGGGCCGAGCGGTGTGAAGCCAGGGGCGTTCTTGCTGCGCAGCCAGTCCGTGCCGATGGCCTTCATGTCCCGGCGGAAGACGCCCGCCCGGTCGGTGAGGTCGTTGGCGATCGTGTACCCGGCGACGTGCTCCAGGGCCCGCTCGACCGGGACCCGATAGGCGGGCTTGGCGATGACAGCGGCCAACTCCAGTTCCCAGTCCGGCTGTTCGGCCCAGGAAGGGAGCACGACGTCGTCGTAGGGACCGGCGATCGCACTCGGCAGACCGGTGAAGACGTACGGCAGGTCCTCGACCGCCCGGCGGTCCATCACCGCGGCGATCTCCGCCCGCGCCTCCTCGGCGGTGCGCGGGTCGTCGGGCGCGCGGTGGGCGACCTCCAGGTCGATGACGTGCTGCCGGTAGTTCGCGCCGGACTGGAAGACCTGCCGGGGCTCGACCGGGGCGTGCACCCGCAGACCGTCGAGCCGCCGCCACTCCAGGTCGTCGTCGCCCGCGAGGGCGTGCAGAGCGGGGAGCGCCTCCTCCCACCGTGCCAGCAGCGACCGCACGTCGGCCGGTTCCCAGGCCAGGGCCCGGCTCAGGTCCAGCACCCGGTCCTGGACCACCAGGCCGGGGAACGGGTCCCCGTCCGGAGTGGAGAGCGTGCCGAGCGCGAACGGACCGGCGGATTGCGCGCGTGTTGCCATGAGATTTCCTCCCGCTGGATTCCGGTCTACTCTGACCCGGAACCGCAGATCGCGGAAATGAATCCCGTGGATGAAGCACATCCATATGGCGAATACCCATCTCCGTGCCGGTGGTGTCCGATGAACCTGTCCCGACTCGACCTGAACCTGGTCGTCGCCCTCCGCGCGCTGCTCGAGGAGCGCAACGTCACCCGGGCCGGTGAGCGCATCGGGCTGAGTCAGCCGGCCATGAGCGCGGCGCTGTCCCGGCTGCGGCGCCATTTCGACGACGAGTTGCTCGCCCGGACCGGCAACTCCTACGAACTGACGCCACTGGGCACCGCCCTGCGCGACCGCAGCGCCACCGCCTGCGACCTGCTGGAGCGGGTCTTCGCCAGCCAGGCCGACTTCGATCCGGCGGCCGAGAGCCGCGAGTTCACGCTGCTCGCGTCGGACTACGGCGCGGCCGTCTTCGGGGCCGCCCTGGCCCGTGCCCTGCACCGGGAGGCGCCCGGGATCCGGCTCGCCTTCCAGCACCCGGCGCCCTCCGTCGTGGAGAACACCGCGACCGTGCTGAGCACCGTCGACGGACTGCTGATGCCGCACGGCGTCATCGACGGACTCCCCGCGGTCGACCTCTTCAGCGACCGCTGGCTGTGCCTGGTCGCCGACGACCACCCCGAGGTCGGCGACGAACTCACCCTCGACCACCTCGCCCGGCTGCCCTGGGCCGTCTACCAACGCCCCTACGACGCCCCGGCCGCCCGGCAGCTCAGCATGATCGGCATCAGCCCGCGCGTCGAGGTCTCCGTGCAGACCTTCCAGCTGCTGCCCCACATGATCGAGGGCACCCACCGGATCGGGATGATCCAGGAACGCCTGGCCCGCAAGGCGGTGCGCTCCGCCGCGGTCCGTGTCCTGCCCTGCCCGTTCGAAGCCGTACCGGTGCGGGAGGCGATGTGGTGGCACCCGGTGCACGCCCAGGACGCCGCGCACATCTGGCTGCGGCAGAAGGCGGCGGAGGTGGGGGCGACGCTGACGGGCGACGACGACCTCGTGAGGCACGTCGACACGTCGAGCTGACCGGCAGCACCACGCGTCAGGCCGTCCGCTCCGGCAACGGCCGAGGGCCGACGGCGCCGACGCGACGGCGGGCCGCGAGGAGACCCGCCGCGAGGAGGGCGGTGGCCAGCCCCAGCACGCCCACCGCACCGGCCAGACCTCCGACCGCCGCCTGCACGGCGAGCAGGACGAGCGGGCAGACGAACTCACCGCCGAAGAAGGCCGCCGTCCACAGTCCCGTGCCCCTGCCACGGTCCTCGAACTCCAGCCGTGACATGGCGTTCGTGAGGAGGGCGGGCAGCAGCATGCCCGTACCGAGGCAGTTGACCACCGCCCCGAAGACCAGCAGCGGGGCGTTGCCCGCCAGGAACATCACCCCGAAGCCGGCCGCGCAGAGGGCGAGGACCCCGGGCAGCAGCGCGTGCGCGGAGCGCCGCAGCCGGGTGAAGGCGACCGCGCCGCCCACGGTGGCCGCGCTCGAGACCGCGGTGGCCAGGCCGATCACACCGGAGTCGTGCACCCCGAGATCGTCGAGCAGGTACGACATCTCCACCGGGACGGTGTAGAAGACCATCGCTCCGAAGAAGGTGAGGGCGCAGACGCCCCGCAGCCGCCGCCACGGGAAGGCGCGACGGGGCGCGGCCTCGACCTGGACCTCGGCCACGGTCGCCCGGGCCGCCGGAGTGGGCAGCGCGACCGCCATCAGCGGGGCGAGCACCAGACTCACCGCGTACATCCAGAAGGGCGCCCGCCAGCCCGCGGACCCGGCGGCCCCGCCGATCACGAAGAAGACGGTGGCCGACGCCGAGCCGCACATGGTCTGCAGGGCGAGGTACTTCACCCGCCGGTGACCGGAGTAGTAGTCGCCGATGAGCGTGGTGCAGCACGTCATGATGGCGGCCTCGGCGACACCGACCAGGGCCCGGCTGGCGATGACGGCGCCCAGGGAGTCCAGATAGAGCGGGGCCGTCCCGAACACGGCGTACAGCAGGGTCGTCACGATCAGCAGGCGTGTCCGGCCCAGCCGGTCGACGATCACCCCGGCGAACGGCGCCAGCAGCGCCAGCGCGAGCGCCGGGGCGGTCAGCGCGAGGGGAACCAGCGCCTCGGCCCCCGGGGTCGACGCGAAGTGGTCCTGCATCTTCGGCAGCACCGGGGCGATCAGCACCGCCCCGAGGATCGGCATGCAGCTGCCGGCCATCAACAGGGTCAGGCGCAGCAGGTGGGCGGGGCCGGAGACGGCGACGGGCGACGGTGCGGCATCGTCCACCGCGACGGCGGACGGCGGGACGGAAGCAGGCATGGCGACTCCATGGGACGGCGGACGGGAGCGGGCATGCCTGTGGGGGGCGCCGACAACGCACGGCATGCCGCGGGGGGCCGCACTCGCCGGCGGTCGGAACAGCGGCGTGCGGGTGGGGACGACTATGGGCCGCCCGCGGTCACGCTGCCATCCCTCGGACGATCCGAATCCCGTATCCGGGTCATCCAGTCCGTGGATGACCGTGCCGACGGCACTGTCCGGGGTGGGACCCAGCTACGTTCACGCGTGCTCCTGGTCGCTGTGTTCTTGCTCCCGCGCCCAGGTGATCGCCCATTCGTCGAGCGGGCGAAGGGCGTCACGGAGTGCTGTGCCCAGCCGAGTCAGCTCGTAGCCGTCGGCCGAGGGCGCGATGATCCCGCTCGACGCGAGTTCGCGGAGCCGCTGGTAGAGGACGCTGGACGACAGCCCTTCGCACCGTGCCAGCAGCGCGCGGGCACCGAGCGGACCCGCACGCAGCTCCCAGAGAATGCGCAGCGCCCACCGACGGCCGAACAGGTCCATCGCGGCCATGAGGGGACGGCCGGTGGTCGATCCACGAACCGGTGTTCCTGGGCGCGGTGTCGGCATGGCCCTCCTTGCGTTTCGTTATTCGAAACACTAGCGTCCAGTCGGCGTTTCTGACCAACCCGTACGTCAGTTGCACTCGTCCTCACACTGGAGGTCCCATGCCCAAGGGCTACTGGGTCAGCGTCTACCGCACCATTTCGGACCCCGAGAAGCTGGCCGCCTACAACGAGCTGGCCCGCCGCGCGGTCGAGGCCGGGGGCGGTCGCGCCCTCGTCCGTGGCGGTCGTGTCGTGGCGCATGACGCCGGAATCGCCGAGCGCACCGTACTGATCGAGTTCGACAGCTTCGAGCAGGCCGTCGCGACGCGCGCGAGTGCGGCCTACCAGGAGGCGCTGGTCGCCCTCTCCGACGGCGTCGAGCGCGACTTCCGCATCGTCGAAGGCATCGACTGACCGAGGTCCGGTCGGATCTTCACCGACTCTCCTGATGAGCGGCGGACGCCGTTCGCGGTTGCCGGTTCGTCGAGCGTCACATGAGCGTGAGAGGTGGGCCGATGGCCTGGCCGGACGTCACGGTGGTCGACGCGTGCGTGCGGCGCGGCGGCCGGGGCGGTAGCCCGACGGCGGTCACCTACGACGACCCGGTGGCGACGGACGCGGACCGGCGTGCGGTCGCCGCCGCGGCCGGCACTTCGCACGCGGCGTTCCTCGGCCCGGGGCGGGCTCCGGACGGTGGCCTGCCGGTCCGGTTCTTCACCGCCACCGCCGAACTGTCCGGCTGCGGCCACGGCACCGTGGCCGCGCAGGCCGTCCGGTTGGCCCGCACCGCGCTGGGCGAGCTGAGCGACCGTCAACACACCGGCGGGCGCACGTTCGACACCGTCGCGGTCCGCCGCCCCGCCGGCATCGAGGTGTGGTTCGACCAGGGCCTCGTCGCGCTGCGTCACCCGGCACCGGACGAGCGCGCCGCGATCGTCGCCGCGATCGGGCTCACCGCGGACGATCCGCATCCGACCGACGCGCCACGGATCGCCGCGCCCGGTGCGCCGCGCATGCTGGTACCGGTCCACGACCGGTCGGCGCTGCTCCGGGTCCGCCCCCACTTCGGCAGGCTGACAGCGGCGTGCCGGCGGTACGGGCTCCTCGGCTGTTTCGTGTACGCACCGCCGGTGGGCGACCGACCGGGAGCGGCGCGGATGTTCGCGCCGGCGATCGGTGTCGACGAGGACGTCGCCAACGCCAACAGCACCGGCTGCCTGGCCGCCCACCTGCTCGACACGGCAGGGGCGCGGACGCTCTCGATCGAGGTGGAGCAGGGCGACGCCCTCGGCCGGCCGGCCGGCGTGCTCGCTTCGGCCCGGCGGGAGCCGGCGGGCATCAGGACCCGGGTCGGCGGGTTGGCGGTGGTCCGCGACGGACACTGAGGCGACGACTGGACCGTCCCCTCTTGCGATCCGCGCATGGGGCGGGGGCCGTCCACCGCGGTCACGGCATCGCCGTCGGTCGGCGGATCAGCGAGTCTTGTGTGGTCGGGGGGATGCCTGGTAGGACTGTGACGCGCCGTCACCGTCACATGTTCGATTCTGCGGGGGTTCATGTGGTCGCCACGGCCGTCACGTCCTCTTCGCGGCCGCGCCCCGGCGCCCCGCGCCCGGTCCGGCGGCGGATTCCCGCCGTTGTCAGGCGGGCCGCGCAGCACGGACTGGTGCTCACCGCCGTCGCGGTGACCGTCCTGCTGTGTGCGACGGCGCTGGCCGCGCTCGCTGCGCTGGCCGGTGGTTCGGTGCAGGCGGGGGCCGTGCGGCGGCTCGCTGCCGACCTGGACGCGCAGGTGACGGTCTCGGCGTCCTACCGGGCCGCCGGAATGGCCGCCGCCGACCGCGAGGTGCGGGCCGCCGCCACGCGGGTGTTCGCCGAGGTGCCCCAGCGGACCTACGTGGGGCTGCTGGGCATGTCGCCGGTCTCGGTGACGGGGATCGACGGGGTGGCCGGACCGCCGCGCGGCCCCGGCGGGAGCGGGCTGCACCCGGTGGCGGTGCAGGGCGGGGGCAGGTTCGGGCGGTTGGTCGCCGGGCGGTGGCCCGCCGGTACGGCCGACGCCCCGGCCGGTGCGTTCACCTCGCTCCCCGACGTGCGGGTCGCCACCGGCTCCACCGCCCCGGTCGACGCGGCGGTGCCCGACGCGCTGGCCAGGCGGCTGGGCGTCGAGCCCGGTTCCCGCCTTCAGGTGCGGGACTCCTTCGGGCGCGCCCTGACCGTACGGATCACCGGGGTCTACCGGGCGACCGGTGCCGTCGGGTTCTGGCCCGCGATGGCCGGCGACCTGACCCAGGGGGAGACCGCCGACCAGCACCTGCTGGTGGTGTCGGCGTCGGACCTCAACGGCAGCGCCGCCCTGAACGGACAGCTGACGGCGCACTGGAGCGTGCAGCCGGACTACTCCCGTGTCCACGCGGGCAGTCTCGCCGGGTTGCACGACCGGCTGCGTGCCTTCTCCGGCAGTCAGAGCCGCGTGTCGGTGTTCCGTGGGCGGCAGCCGTCCCTGACCGACCTGACCGTGGTCTCCGGACTGCCGGGGGCGATCGACGACCTGACGGTGCCGATGGTGGCGGCCCGGTCCTCGCTGTACCTGCCGAGCGACCTGCTGGCGGCCCTCGCCCTGGCCACCCTGGTGCTGGCCGCTCGTCAGCTGACGGAGCGCCGACGCGACGAGCTGGTTCTCCAACGGGCCAGAGGGGCGGGCACCCTGCGTCTGCTGCGCGGGGCGGCGGCCGAGTGGGCGCTCACCGGCCTCCCGGCCGCCGTCGCCGCGCCGTTCCTCGCCCGGTTGCTGCATCCCGGCGGCCTGGGCGCCGGCGCGTACGCGGCGGTGGCTCTGACGCTTCTGGTGCACGCCGCGGCGGTGCTGCTGCCCGTGCTGCCGTCGGCGCGGTCGCGACCGGCCCGCGGCGCACGGGCCGCCGCCGCGCAGCGCATCGGCGCCGACCTGGCGCTGCTGGCCGTCGCGGCCCTGGGCTACCTGGAGCTGCGGCGGCACCACTCGCTGCTCGCCGGCCTGGGCACCGGCGCCGCGTCCGCGGACCCGGTGCTGGTCGTGGTGCCGGCCCTGGTGGCCGGCGCCGCCGCGCTCCTGCTGTTACGACTGCTGCCGCTGACCTCCCTGCTGCTGGACGCGTTCGGGCGGCGCAGCCGGGGCCTCGTGCCCGCGCTGGCCGGCTGGCAGGTGAGCCGGCGGGCGGCGCGCAACGCGGGACCGGTGGTACTGATGTGCCTCGCCGTGTCGGTGAGCGCCTTCGCCACCACGGCGCTGGCCTGCCTGGGCCAACTGGCCTCGGAGCAGGCCGCGTTCGCCGTCGGCGCGGACGTGCGGCTCTCCCCGTCCGCGGCCGACAGTTACCCCTCCCCCGTCCTGGGCACGGCCTATCGGGCGCTGCCCGCGGTGACCGCCGTGACACCGGTGACGCAGTCGACGGTGACGCTGCCCGGCGGAGCCACCGAGAACCTGGTCGGCACGGTCGGCGGCCCCGCTCCCCGCACCCCGTCACCGGCCGTCGCCGGGATACCCCTGCCCGGGCGGCCGACCGCACTGCTGCTCGACGAGCGGCTGGGCAGCGACGGCAGCCGGGCCGCGCCGAGCCTGGAACTGACCGTGCAGGACGCGTCCGGTCTCGTCAGCACGGTGACGACCCGGCTGCCCGCCGCCGACGGGGCCAGGCACACCGTCGTCGTACCGCTGGACGTGGCGCTGAGCGGCGGTCACCGGCGGGAGTATCCGCTGACGGTGACCGCCGTCGGCGTCCTGCCGCAACCGGGCGTGCGTCCCGCGCGGCTCGATCTGGAACTGGTCCGGGTGGGCGCGCGTACCGCCACGGACACGTGGGTCACCCGGCTGCCCGGCGGACAGGTCTGGGCCGACGGCACGGACCACGCCTACGACGCCACCGCGGGCGCGTGTGAAGGAAAACCGACCGGCGGCTACGGTCCCGGCGTCCCCGGAGTGTGCTCGGTCGTCCGCGGCGGCTCCGCGGTGCTGCGGACCACCGTCAGCACCGGCATCCCGCGCTCCCAGGCCACCGACGACGCCTTCGGCGGGCTCTCCGGCAGCGACTACGACACCCGGCCCGGCAGCCGGGTGCGGCTCGTGGCGGGCCCGGCCGCACGACCCGCGCCGCTGCCGGTGCGCGCGGACGCCCCGGCGCTGAACGAGGCGCGTCTGGGCGTGGGCAGCACCACCACACTCGATCTGGGCGGCTCCGGCATCACGGTCAGCATCGTGGGCCGGGTCGACTCGTTGCCCGGACTGGGCCGCGGCCAGGGGCACCTGATCGCCGATCAGCGCCTGCTCGCCGCCGCGCTGACGCGGGCCGGCGCCGACCAGGAGGCTCCCGCGTTCTGGTGGCTCGGCAGCACCGACAGCGCGCGCACGGCCGCCGCCGCCGAGGCGCAGCCCGCGCTGGGCCACGTCACCACGACAGCGCGCACCGCCGCGTCCCTGCGGGCCGACCCGTTCCGCAGCGGGTTGCGCCGGGTGCTGGAACTGGTGCGGTACCTGGCCCCCGGCTTCGCGGTCATCGCCTTCACCGTGCACGCGGTGGTCTCCACCCGGCAGCGGCGCACGGAGTTCGCCCTGCTGCGGGCGATCGGGGTCCGAACCGGAAGCCTGTCCGCGCTGCTGGGCGCCGAGCAGCTCGGTCTGGCGATGTTCGCGGTGGTCCCGGGGGCGCTGATGGGCATGGCGCTCGCGTTGGCGGTGCTGCCCCTGGTCACCGTGGACGACAGCGGACAGGCCCCCTATCCGCCGCTGCCCCAGGTCGTCCCGTGGGGCACCGTGACCCTGACGGCCGTCGCGACCGCCGTGGCCATCAGCGCGGTCGTCCTGGCGCTGGCCCGCCTGCTGTCCCGGGTGGACCTGGTACGGGTGCTGCGCGCAGGGGAGGACCGTTGAGGCCCGTGGACAGGAGCGCCGCGGTGACGCGGCGTCTGGTGCGCAAGGAGACCCGCGGCGACCTGCCGCTGCTGGCCTGCCTGGCGGTGGTGGTCCTGGCGCTGACGGCGCTGTGCGCCTGGGCCCCCGCCTTCGCGGGCGGTCAGGAGGACCGGGCGCTGCGGCAGCGCGTCGACGCCGCAGCGGCCGCGGCGCCCCTGATCAGCGTGAGCACCACGCCCGAGGTCTTCGACACCGTGCCGCCCGCCGTGCACATGGCCACCCTGCTCGGCTCCGGCGCCACCCTCGCCGAACAACTCGGCGGCCCCGGTGCGCGCCATGTCACCGTCACCGGCGTCGGTTACGACTACAACGACGCGTCCCTGGTCTCGCCCCGGCCGCCGGGGCCCGCCGACACCAGCACCGAGCTGGCCGTCAGCCACCTGCCGGCCGCACGGGCCCACCTGCGCTACGTCAGCGGCCACGCCCCCGCCGACCACACACCGCTCGGCACCCCGCCCCAGATCGGTCTGTCCGAGGCCACCGCGCGGGCGCTCGGTGTCCGGTCGGGCGGCCTGCTGACCCTTGAGTTCGCCAAGACGCCCGGGGTGCAGAGCGCCCCGCCCCACGCACGACTGCTGGTGAGCGGGCTCTACCGCACCAAGGCCGCGGCCGACGGCTTCTGGACCGGCCAGGAGACGCTGGACCAGCCGTCGCGCTACCCGGCCGAGCACTCCGCCGGCACGGTGCTCGCCGTCCGCGGCCTCGTCGGCCTCGACGCGGCCGACCTGCTGGCCGGCGCCGGTGTGGGCGGCCCGCGGGTGACCTGGCAGGTGCGCGCAGACCTGACCGGGGCGGCACTCGACAAGGCCCGCGCGCTGACCGGGCCGCTGTCGCACTACAGCGCGGACCTCAGCGCCGCCCTGTGTCAGGGGGCCGACCCGATCACCGGCGACCTCGGCTGCCACGTCGGCGGCCAGGCCACCGGGCCCCTGCTGGTGACCGACGCGCTGTCGCCCTTGCTCGCCGCCTTCACCGCTCAGGACCACCAGGCCAGGGGGCTGGCGACGTTCGCCGTCGACGCGGTCGCCGCCGTCGCACTGGCCACCGTCACCGTCGCCGTCCGGCTGCTGCTGCGCCGAAGGCGGGCGCACCTGCGGTTGCAGCGCGCACGGGGCGCGTCCACCGCACGGCTGGTGCTGCTGCGCTGCGCCGTGGCCTATCCGGTGGTGCTGATCGCCGCGCTGCTCGGCTGGACGGCCGGCGGGACCCTCGCTCCCACCGGCACCTCAGGAGAACCGCGGCCCGCGACCGCCGCCCTCGCCGCCGCGGTGGTGGCGCTGACGGTGCCGCTGATGACCTGGCTCGCGGTCCGCGAGCCGCGCAGACCCGGCCGGTTGCGGCGCTCACGCCGGAACCTCGCCGCCGGCCGGCGCGTGGTCCTGGAGCTGACGGTGCTCGTCAGCACGGCGGCGGGCGTGGTCGCGCTGCGCTCGCAGGGTCCCGACGGGATTCTGGGCGCGGTGCCGGTGCTGGTGGCGCTGACCGTCGTACTCGTGCTGCTGCGGATCTACCCGCTCGTGCTGCGCCTGGTGCTGCGGCGGGCCCGGCGTGGCCGGGGTGCCGTGGGCTTCGTCGGGGCGGCGCGGGCCGCGCACGACGCCCCGGCGACCGGGCTGGCCCTGTTCGTCCTGGTGCTGACCCTGGGGACGGCGGTCTTCGGGGGACTCGTGCACCGTACGATCGACGACGGCCTGGCCACGGGGGCGGCCTGGACCACCGGGGCCGACGCGAGCGCGACCGTGGCGGGGACCGTGCCGTCCGCACCGGGGGCCGCCCCCGGTACCCGGACCGCCCTCCAGCATCTGTACACCCTCGACCTGGCAGGACGGACCGACGGCGCGGTCATCCCCCAGGTCGCCGTGATCACCGTCGATCCCCGCCAACTGGCCGCCGTCGCCCCGAAGTCGCCGCTGACGGCCGCCCTGCGGTCCCTGCCGGCCGCCCCGACGGGAACCCGAGCCGGTACGAACGCCCCGCTGCCCTCCTTCCTCTCGCCCGGCCTGCGGGCCAGAGAGCGTACCGGCGGTTTCACGGCCACGGTCGTGCCCGACGGGCAGCGGCCGGTGAACCTGGTCTTCGCACCGGTCGGCACCCTCACCGCCGCGGAACTGACCGACCCCCTCCTCGGGCCGGTCACGGCGCAGCTCGCGCCCGGTACGCCGCTCCTGATCACCACCGCCGCGGCCGGGCAGCCGATACCCCCGCAGCCCTCGGGCACCACCGTCCTGCTTCTGAAGAGCGACGGGCCCGGCACCGCCGAACCCGCGGCACTGCGGTCGGCGGCGGCCAGGGCGCTCGGGCCGTCGGCCCGGATCCAGGTCCGCGCCGAGACGCTACGGGCCCTGCGCACGGACGGTCTGACGCAGGGAATCGGCACGATCTACACCGTCGGCTCGCTCCTGGCCGCGCTGTCGGGCCTGCTCGCGCTCGTCCTGGAACTGACCCTCACCTCCCACGAGCGCAGCCGCACCGCCTCGTTCCTGCGCACCCTGGGCCTCGGCGCCAAGGAGGCGGGGGCGCTGCACTTCCTGCAACTGCTGCCGCTGGCGGTCGCCTCCGCGGTGGGCGGCACCCTGCTGGGGCTGCTCGAACCGCGGCTCCTGGCGGCGACCCTGGACCTGCAGCGGTTCACCGGCGGCCCCGGGCAGCCGGCGCTGCGCACCGACTACGCGCTGACCGTCGCCCTCGTCGCCGCCGTGACCGCGCTGATCCTGGCCGCCGCGGTCACCGAGTCCGTGCTGGCCCGCAGGCGCGGACTGGGGGCCGTACTGCGGCTTCCGTGACGGCTAGGGCCCTGACCGGAAAGGTTCACCGGTTCGCGGCGTCCGGCGAACCTTTCCGGTCACAGCATGAGGCGCGGGCTGCCGGGCAGCCCCCTTCCGGGCATGTTCAGCGTTCGGAGCCGCCGCTCGCCGCGTCCTGGGCCTCGGCCCTGGCGCGGCGGGCGGCCTCGTCGGGCCAGACGCCGACGTGGTCGCTCTCCAGGACCAGCCGCACCCGCTTGCGCAGGTGCAGGCGCTCGGTGAACTCCCTCGGCAGTTGCAGCCGACCGCTGCCGTCCAGGACCGCGTACTCCTCGGCGCTGAGCACCTGGACGCCGTCCTCGTCGGTGGCGACCCGGCGCAGCACCTCGGTCGAGGTGCGGCCGTCGCGGATCCCCACGGTGCGCTGCACCTGCTCGGAGACGAGCGCGTCGTGGGTGACGACGACCACGGTGACGCCGAGGTCCTCGTTGGCCCGGCGCAGGGCCGCGAAGACCTCGTCGCTGGTGGCGGTGTCCAGTTCGCCGGTGGGTTCGTCGGCGAACAGCACCCGCGGCTCGTTGGCGTTGGCGACGGCGATGGCGACCCGCTGCTGTTCACCGCCGGAGAGCGTGTCGGGGGTGCGGTCCCGGCAGTGGCCGACGGACAGCAGGTCGAGGAGTTCCTCCGCCCGGGCCCGGCGCCGGGAGCGCTTGATCCCGGCGTACGTCATCGGCAGCATCACGTTCTCGGCCGCGGAGAGGTAGGGCAGCAGGTTGCGGGAGGTCTGCTGCCAGACGAAGCCGACGGTGCGGCGCCGGTAGTCGAGCCGCTCGCGGCGCTTCATCGCCAGCAGGTCGTGTCCGGCGACCTCGGCGGCACCGGCGGTGGGTACGTCCTGGCCGGAGAGTATCCCGAGCAGGGTGGACTTGCCGGAGCCGGAGGCCCCGATCACTGCGATCATCTCGCCCTCGGCCACGGTCAGGTCGAGGCCCTGGAGGGCCTGCACCTCCACGCCCTCGGACTGGTGGATCCGCACCAGGTTCTCGCAGACGACGAGCCCTGCCTCCCGTCGCGGGGCGGCTGCGGCCCGTCGGTGCAGTTCGTCCAAGTCCGTCGGCCCTGGCGGCTGTTCGTGAGCTGGCACACGGTCCCCCGGGGAGATGAGATCTGCGGACAACGCTGTCGGAGGGTCGTCAGGATAGTGCGGAAGTCCGCCGGGCGGGGCCGCGCCGTCAGGTGTCCTCGACGATGCGGCCGTCCCGCAGTTCGAGTACGCGGTCGGCCAGCTCGATGAGTTGGGTGTCGTGGGTGGCGACGAGGGCGGTGACGGCTTCGCTGCGGACGACGGCACGCAGCAGGTTCATCACGGTGAGGCCGGTGTCGGCGTCGAGTTGGCCGGTGGGTTCGTCGGCGATGATCAGAGCCGGGTTGTTGGCGAGCGCCCGGGCGATCGCGACCCGCTGCTGCTGGCCGCCGGAGAGCTCGCCGGGACGCTGGTCGGCGTGCTCGGAGAGGCCGACGAGGGAGAGCAGGAGGCCGACGCGGGCCTCGCGTTCGCGGGCCGGGACCTTCCGCAGGCGCAGCGGAATTCCGACGTTCTCGGCGGCGGTCAGGATCGGGACGAGGCCGAAGGACTGGAACACGAAGCCGACGCGCTCGCGGCGCAGTGCCAGCAGCTCGTCGGCGCCGAGGCCGGCCAGGTCGGTGCCGTCCAGGACGATGCGGCCGCCGTCCGGCACGTCCAGGCCGCCGACCAGGTTGAGCACGGTGGTCTTGCCGGAACCCGAACGCCCTCTGAGGGCGACGAGTTCACCGCGCGGCACGGTGAAGGAGACACCGCGCAGGGCGTGGACGGCGGTGTTGCCGCTGCCGTAGGTACGGCGCAGGTCCTCGACCACCACCATCCCGCCGGCCGGCGTCCCGACGCCCGCAACGACGCTGTCGCCGCTGGTCCGTTCGCGCACATTCCCCTCCCCGTCCGCCCGGTGCGGACCGGGACGGTTCCGCACCCGAACCCGCACGGTACGGCATGCCGCACCGCCGCCGGAAGATCAGCCGCGGCACACCGTGCTTGCCCCGACACGCGACGCCTCCCACCGCCGAGTGCAGGCCTCCGGACGGCACCGGAACCACGTGGGCTCTCGTCGCGTCGAACCGGGCTCAGCCGAGACCCCGGTGAGCGGCCCACAACTGCCCCGCGCGGCCGGCGGCTTCGGTGACCAGGTTCGCCAGTTCGGGTCTGTCGGGGACGGGGAACGAGACGTAGGCGCCCCGACCGCCGGCGACAGGTCGGCCGTACGCCTTCACGGCGACGTGGCCGTCCGGGAGAAGCCGGACGTTGAGCGTGGTCAGCGTGAACTCCTCACCGCGTCGGCTGTCCGTCCAGCGGAGCGCCTGCGGAATCGTGACGTTGATCGCGAGTGCGCTGATTTCCAGGTCGCTGCCCATGGACAGATGGTTCCACAGGAGGCACCGACCCGGCCGTACCCCGCGCGAGGTCCCACCCGGCCCGGGAGGCTGCCGGGTGTCGTCAGGCCGAGGCGTGCGGTTGTCGCGGGCCGAGGTAGTCGACGCGGGTCTCCCGCGCGTGAACCGTGAGCAGCCCGAGGAGTTCCTCCGCCGCGGTCTTCAGGAGGCCGCCGTCGTCTTCGGCCCGCAGGGTCTCCAGGACGAAGGCGACGTGGGTGGAGTCCTCGGTGACTCGGGTGCGGTGGGCGTCGCGGTGGTTCCAGTGCCGGGTCAGGACGCCGGTGGCGTCCGCGTAGATGATCTCGCCGGGCTTCGGGTGCTCGACGGTGCCGGGCTCACCGAGCGGGGTGAACTCCTCGCTGCCGTCGGCGTACCTGATCTCGACGTCGCCGGCGACGTGGTCGAGGTCGAAGGCGCCTGCGGGCAGGCCGTGGCGGGCGGAGACGGCGTTGTAGGAGTCGACGGCGGGGTTGATGCGCGGCAGTGTGCCCTTCTTGGCCATACGGCGTCCGAGGGCGTCGACACTGGGGCGGACGCGGCGCGGATTGGTGCCGAACGAGCGGTAGGCGCTGTGCCATGCCTCGATACGCGGGTCGGTGTCGTCGGCGGGAGCCCAGGCGCCGGCGGCCAGTTGCCGTTCGAGGTCGTCGAGCACCACGACCGTGTCGGGCCAGGGTTCGTGGCCGCGCAGACCGGTGGCCGTGACCACGGCGATCAGGGTGTCGGGGAAGGCTTCGGCGACCGCGGTCGTGAGGCGGAAGGTCGGCATGGGCGGGGCTCCGTTCGGCTCGGGTGGAAGGGTGATGGGGGCCGGTGCGGTTCAGGGCTTCCAGGGGCCCACGCGGTCCAGGCGGCGGCGCTGCTGCCGTGCGGTAGCCCCGTCGAGGCCCTGGCCGCGAGCGGTGAGGCGGTCGGCGACGGCGGCCCGGTGCTCGACGGGCTTGTGGTCGTCGTACTTGAACTTGGCCCGGACCTCGCTCACGTCCAGCACCAGGCCACGGATGCCGGGCAGCATCCGCCCGTACGGCGCCTGCCCGACCTCGACCGGCGCGTGGTCCCCGTCGGGCTGGAAGTGGGCCAGCTGCCGGCGCAGCAGCGCGGCCTTGGCTTCCGGCTCGTCGACGATGCGGGCCCGGCACGTGCACTGGACGGCGGCGTAGTAGCTGGTGGGTACCCCGTCGGTGGGCTCGGTGCCGGGTCCCGCACGCCAGGTTCCCGGGACGAAGGCGTAGTCGCCGAGCACGGTGAAGGTGACGTTCGGGTCGTTCTGGATCGGTTCCCAGACCGGGTTGGGGCGGGCCAGGTGGATCAGGAGGCGGTTGCCGTCCGGGACGAAGTGGGTGGGCACGGTCGTGGGCGCGTGGCCGGGCAGGCCGTTGACGGCGAGCAGCCCGAAGTCGTGCCCTTCGGCGATCCAGGTCCCCCATTCGGCCTGGTCCAGGGCCGCGTCCCAGGGCTGGATGAACATGCGCGTCTCCTTCGGTGGCGGTGGCGGGGCGGTGGCGGTGGCAGTAGCGGTGCGTCGGGGCGCAGTAGAGCAGGGCGAAGGCGGCGGTGGAGGCCATGCCGGAGGCGGTTCGAAGGGTGAGGCCGGCGGGCGCGGCGACCCTCACGGTGCGCGGCACACCACCGAACGATCCCTGACTGTTACAGTGGAACGACTGAACCGTACAACGGAACGACCGCATGGTGTCAACCGACCGACCGGGCGGCACATTCCACCGACCTGTCAGCGAGGGAAGGCGATCAGGTGGCCGAGGCAGACGCAGCCCTGCGGACGCTCGCGCACAACGTCCGAGCGGCCCGCACCAGGGCAGGGCTGTCCCTGGACGAGCTGGGCCGCCGCGCCAAGGTCAGCAAGGGCGCCCTGGTCGGCCTGGAGAAGGCCCAGGGCAATCCGAACTTCGCGACCCTGGTCCGCCTCGCCGACACGCTCGGCGTCTCGGTCTCCGCCCTGCTGGAGGGGCCTGCCGAAGGGCGGGTCCGGGTGGTGTCGTCCGACACCGTGACGCCGCTGTGGGCCGGAGAGCAGGGCGGCGACGCCCGGCTGATGCTGACCACCTCGGGACCGGCGCCGGTCGAGGTGTGGCGCTGGCGTCTGCATCCGGGCGAGGAGTACCCGAGTCACCCGCATCAGGCCGGCGTCGCCGAGACCGTCAGCGTCACCGCGGGACGCATGGTCCTGGTCGTCGACGGCACGGAGCACCCGGTGGCGGCCGGGCAGACCGCCACCTTCGACGGCGACGTCCCCCACACCTACCGCGGCGCGGGCGACGCCACCTGTCACCTGATCATGACCGTCCACCTGCCCCACGGCCCGACCACCTGAGCGACGGGTACGCCGGCGCCGGCCGAGGCCGAGGGGCACGTGGGGTGCGCAGCCGGCTCAGAACGGTTCGAAGCTCGGCTCCACCGGGCCGATCTCACCGCGCTCCACCAGTTCGTCCAGGTCTTCCGGTTCGAGGAACTCCAGGGCGTCCGGGTCGATCCCGTGGTACGGGTCGACGTCACGCAGGCGTTCAACGAAGGCGAGCACGAAGTCGGTGAACGATCCGTCGAAGACTTCCGGATCCGCTCCGTTCCTGTTCGTGACGATCTTCCAGCGGTCCGGTTCGGGGACGCACGGCCAGAAGAAGTGCTCGTCACCGAAATGGTCGTACCCCCAGGAGACGAGGCCGCCGGGGGTGGGGTGGAACCGGAACGGGTACTCGCCCGGGTCACCTCGCCACGACGTGCCGAACGACTCGTGGATGCTTCGCATCCGTTCCAGTAGCGGGCTCGTGCCCCGGGGATGGAAGACCACCAGCTCCCCGCAGATGGTGCCGGTGCCGTACGCGTCGAGGAACGACTTGAAGTCGCCCGGCAACGACGAGCCGACATAGTGCTCGACCTCGTGCCAGTCGTCGGCCGACGCGTCGCGAACCGGCGGCGGACCGAGCAGCTCCATCAGATCGCCCAAACTCGCCATTCTCCCCGCCCTGTTGCTCGTCCGACGCCGACGGCAAACCTAGCCAGCCGCGGTCGCGCCGGGCAAGGCACGTCCCGCGCAGGTGGTCGGTGAGCGCCCGGTCGGTCAGGTCGCGTCCGGCTCGGGTGCTGGGCGGGCACGGCCTCCGAAACGCGAAGGAGGTCACTCACCGGTGGTCCTGTCCATCAGGGCGCTGTACGTCAGCTGCAACGCGTCCGCGCCGGCCAGGGCCGCGAGCGCCCCCATGGCGGTGCGCGTCGCTCGGGGCCAGAGCAGCTGCCCGGCGGTCAGGGTCGAGGCCACCCAGACGCTGACGCAGTACGGGCAGGTGACCAACTCGCCGACCGTGGCCCTGCCGCCCTCGGACCGCGCCTCCTCGTGCAGCTCCGCCGGCCCCTGCGGGCCGTGGAACGTGGTGAAGGGAGCCCTGAGCGGACTGGTCACCGAAGCCTTGCTCAGCAGCCGGCTCAACCGGAACATGGCCACCGCGGTCAGCGCCACGTCCCCCGGGACGGGCCGGTCCGGCAGCGGGCGCCCGCGCATCCTCACCACCGTCGCCCAGGCGGCGGTGTAAGCGCCGAAAGCCGCCAGAGCCGCCGTGTAACCACCCAGCGGACGCTCCTCCTCCGCCGAGTACGCGCAGCCGTCGCCGCAGAGGTTCCGCGGACCGGCCGTCAGCCGCTGTGCCCATGATCCCTGCCTTCTTCCGTCCCCTTCTCGTCCATACCGGCACGAACGGGAATCCTCCCCGTGGGCGGAGGGCCCCCTGGCGGTGGCGGACAAACAACAGGGGCCGGGGCGGTACCGCAGGCGGCGCCGGCCGGGGCCTGGGTACGGGGACACAAACGGCCGGTTGCCCTCCGCTTGACGGGTATTCGCGAAGTCCGAAGGCACATCGCTTCGGAGGTGACGACAATGACCACTTCTCCCCGGCCGTCGATGGAAACGCATCCGGACATCGTCGAGATGCGGCTCAGGCACGAGATGGCCGAGCGCGCGACGAGCACCCCCAAGGGCCAGGCCATCGAGACCATGGCACTGCTCACGGGGCTGTACCTGGCTGCGTCCCCCTGGATCACGGGCTTCAACGCTCTGTCGACCCTCGCCGTCAGCAATCTGCTCACCGGCATCGCCTACGCGGTCCTGATGAGCGGCGGGTTCGGACGCGCCTACGAACGCACCCACAGCATGGCGTGGGCCTCCTGCGCCCTGGGCGTATGGGCGATCATCTCCCCCTGGGTGGTCGCCGGACACGTCAACATCACCAGGACGATCGTGAACAACGTCATCACCGGCGCCGTGGCCCTGCTGCTGGCTCTGGCCGCGAGCGCGGCCGCCCGGGCAGCGGAGTCGTCCCAGGCGGGGCGCGGGGTGCCGACGTCCTACGCACCCGGCCGCGGCTGACCGCCATCGGGGTCCCCCCGCGTCAGCGCCCGGGTCACGCAAGGGTCGGTGCCGAACCGGGACTCGCGGCGACCCGGGCGTGCTGTCCGTGCCGACAGTGCACGAGGCGGTCGCCGAGCCCCAGGGCGTCGGCCTCCGCGAGGAAGGCGTCCAGGGGCGATCGCATCACGGTGTAGTCGCCGTAGTGGACGGGCAGCACGGCCCGGGGGTCCAGGCGCCGGGCCAGTTCCGCGCCCTGGGCGCCGTCCATGGTCACGACGAAACCGCCGGGCAGCACAGTGCCGCCCAGGTGCAGCACGGCTAGGTCGGCGGCCGGGAACCGGCGGGCGATCTCGTCGAGTCCGTCGTAGACCAGCGTGTCGCCCGAGACGTACAGCCGCAGCCGGGGCGACCCGCCCGCGGGGCCGAACTCCAGCATGCTGCCCATCACCGGGGGCAGCAGGCCGCGCAGCACCGCCTGGCCGGCGTGCCGGCCCGGCAGCGCGGTCACCCGAACCTGGTCACCGCCCTGCCGGAGGGTGAATCCCTCCCAGGTGCGCAGCCCGGCCGTCCGGGGAAAGCCGTGCAGCACCCGCAGCCGACGGGCCGCGTGCGGGGTCGACAGGATCGGGACGGCGTGGTCCAGGTGCCGGCGCGCCCGCCGGTCCCAGTGGTCCCCGTGCAGGTGCGACAGCACGATCCCGTCGAGCCGTGGCGGATCCCGCACGTCGACGGCGGGTTCGGTCAGCCGTCGGCTGGACAGCCCGTACCCCAGGTAGGCGTACTGGCCCCGGTGCAGGAAGTTGGGGTCGGTGAGCAGGGTGAGTGCGCCGTAACGCAGCAGGACCGTCGCATTGCCCACGAAGTGGAGGTCGACGGCGTCGTCCGCGAGGTCACCGGTGTTCGAGGCCATCAGGCACCTCGCTCGGGTGGGGAACCGGCCACGGGCTTCGTCCGCGGCGGCGCCGCGGGCCGCGGCACCGCACCGGGTACCCGAAACCTCCCCCACGTCCCCCATCCCACGTCCCACGGCGCGAGGGGGCGAGCGCTTTCACGGGGCGCGCACCTCGCGCAGAGCGGCGCCGACGTGGGCGACGCCCGCTTCGATGTCATGGGCGGGGCCCGCCGCGTAGCCGAGCACGAGGCCCGGACGGCCGGGCCGTATGCGGTGCCAGGACAGCGGGTGCACCTTCACGCCGCGGGCGAGGGCCGCCTCGGCGAGGTCGGTGTCACGGAAAGCGGTGTCCCGTGCGCCGTCGAAGGTGACCATCAGGTGCAGGCCCGCGGCCGCGCCGTGCACCCGGGCCCCCGGCAGGTGCGCCTCGACGGCCCGCAGCATCGCGTCCCGTCTGCGCCGGTGGCGGGACCGGACGTGGCGCAGGTGCCGTTCCAGCTCGCCGGAGTCCATCAGCCGGGCGAGCACCAGCTGGGTGAGGGTGCCGGTCCCGAGGTCGGCGTACCGCTTGGCGGTCACCACCGCGTCCAGCCGGTCCGGCGGGACGAGGAGCCAGCCGATCCGCAGCGCGGGCGCGAGCAGCTTGGAGACGCTTCCCGCGTAGCAGACACCGTCGGGCATCAGTGAGCGAAGGGCAGGCACCGGCGGCCGGTCGTAGCGGTGCTCGGCGTCGTAGTCGTCCTCGATGACCACCCCTCCGGCGGCCGCCCAGTCCAGCAGCTCCCGTCGGCGCTCCCCGTCGAGGACGACACCGGTGGGGAACTGGTGCGCCGGGGTCGTCAGCACCGCGCGGGCACCGCAGGCCCGCAGCGCGCCGACGTCCAGCCCGCCCGAGTCCACGGGGACGGGAACGGTCGTATGACCGGCGTACTCCAGTTGCTGGCGTGCGCCGAGCGAACCGGGGTCCTCGACCGCGATCCGGCCGATGCCGTCCTTGCGCAGGATCTGGCCGAGCAGACCGAGGGCCTGCGCCACGCCGCCGACCACCACCACGTCGGCCGGGTCGGCCCGGATGCCGCGGTTGCGTGCCAGCCAGTCGGCGACGGCCCGGCGCAGGGCGAGGGCACCCCGTGGATCCCCGTATCCGAAGTCGCCGGGGGTGACGCTCGCGAGGACGGCGCGCTCGGCACGCAGCCAGGCGGTGCGGGGAAACGCGGCGAGGTCGGGGACGCCCGGGGAGAGGTCGATCCGGCACGAAAGGGCCCGCAGCGCGTCGATGGCGCCCTCGCGGTCGGCTGCCGCGAAGAGTGCGCGGGCGGGCTCCGACCCACCGGCCGGGCGTGCGCGGGGCACGGCGGGAGCGGCCACCACCACCGTGCCGAGCCGGCCGCGACCGGCGATCTGACCGGACTCGGCCAGCCGCCGGTAGGCCTCGGTGACCACACCCCGCGTCACCTTCAGCTCCTCGGCGAGCACCCGGCTGGCCGGCAGCCTGGCTCCGACGGGCAGCCTGCCGTCGGCGATGGCCGACCGCAGCCGGTCGGCGAGCCAGGCGGTACGTCCGCCGGACGGCGCCCGTCCGATGTCCAGCTGGAGGAAGTCCGAGCCGACGCTCGTCCCAGGTGACGGGGGTGAGGTTTTGGACCCCTCGGACGATGACTTCGTGGACCTGCCCATGGCGTCCATTGTGGGGGCAGGGTGCTGGGCATGGACACACCTTCCCCCTCCTTCGCCCAACTCGTGCCCGGCATGACCGGGATGGTGCTGGTCGGGAGCAGCGTCAGCGTCTCGCACACCCTCGTCGACGCGCCGCTGTTCACCGCCCAGGCCGTCCGGTACGCGGCGGCGACCGCGATCCTCCTGGTGGTCGCCAGGGCCGCCGGTGCCCGTCCGGTCCGGCCGCGCGGAAGGGAGTGGCTGTGGCTGGCGGGGCTGGCGGTCACCGGCCTGGTGCTGTTCAACGTGGCCGTGGTGCGGGGTGTCGCGCATGCGGAGCCCGCGGTGATCGCGGTCGCGGTGGCGTGTGCGCCGGTGGTCCTCGGGCTGGTGGGCCCGCTGCTGGAACGACGCAGGCCCAGCCGCCAGGTCCTGGTGGCGGCGCCCGTCGTCGTGGCGGGCGCGGTGCTGGTGGAGGGGACCGGCCGCACCGATCCCGTCGGCGTGGCGTGGGCCGCGCTCGCGCTCGGCTGCGAGGCGGCGTTCACCCTGCTCGCGGTGCCGGTGCTGGGACGGCACACCCCGTGGGGAGTGTCCGTGCACGCGACGTGGCTGGGCGGTTCGGTGCTGGCGGTCCTCGGCCTGGCTTCGGAAGGCCCGTCGGCCGTGGCACGGTTGACGGGGGTGCAGTGGGCTGCCGTCGGCTACCTGGCGCTGCTGGTCACGGCGGTCGCCTTCGTGCTGTGGTACTCGACGGTGAGCGCGGCCGGGGCGGCCCGCGCCGGGCTGCTCACCGGGATCGCCCCGCTCGCGGCGGCGGGCGCGAGCACGGTCGCGGGGACCGGTGCGCCGGGGCCGTCGGTCTGGGCGGGCATCGGGGTGGTCGTCGTGGGTCTGGTCATCGGCCTGCGGCCACGTCGCCCGGCCGCCGGAGCGGCACCGGACGGGGGGCGAGCGGCCACGACGCAGGCCGCGCCCGTCCCGGGCCGCGCCCGGTGACCCCGTCTCGAGGGCGGGGCGTCGGCGGGGACGGTGAGCCGAGGGCCGGCCGTCCCGGGAGGGACGGCCGGGCCTCGATCAGGTGGGACGGCGTACCGCTACGGCCGCACGCGCACGATCTGCGGGTCGTGGTCGCTGGTCTGCGCGGCGAACTCGCTGTTGATGTGCACCACGTCGTAGTCGGCTTCGCGGCTCAGGGACGGGCTGGTCAGGATGTGGTCCAGGACCTGCGAGTTGCCCTCGTAGACGTAGGAGTAACGCTCCTTGACCGGCAGGGTGTTCACCAGGTCGGTGAGGAGCCTGCCGTTCGCCGTGAGGGAGGTGACCGCCGGTGAGAACTGGTAGTCGTTCAGGTCGCCCAGGACGACCAGGTCGGCCTTCGGGTCCGCCTTCTCCAGCGACTCGATGAAGTCCCGCTCCACCAGGGCCTGCCGGTTGCGCTGTGCCTCGGAGCTGCGCACCGGCGGCTGGAAGCGGCTGTCGATCGCCTGGTCGCCGCCCTTGCTGTTGAAGTGGTTGGCGATGACGAACAGCGTCTTGCCGCGGAAGGTGAACTCGCCGACGAGGGGCTTGCGCGAGGAGGTCCACGCGTCGTCCGTCGGCGCGATCCGGCCCGGGGACGCGGTCAGGTGGGTGTCCGCACCCTTGCCGGTCACCCCGACGGCCGTCGAGGAGTCGCCGCCGGGACGGTCGGTGAACTGCACCCGGTCGGGGTTGAACAGGAACGCCTGCCGGATGTTGCCGCCCGGCTGGCCGCCGTCCTTGTCGTTGACGGGGTCGATCTGCCGCCACTGGTAGCGCGGTCCGCCGGCCGCGACGATCGCGTCGACCAGCTTGCCCAGTGTCTTGTCGGCGGCGACGGTACCGTCGTCGGTGGCGCCGCTGTTGTCCTGGATCTCCTCCAGCGCGACGATGTCGGGCGAACGGAGGTTCGTCACCAGGCCCTTGGCGAGCGCGTCGAACTTCGACTGCGGATTGCCCGGTGCCAGGTTCTCCACGTTGTACGTGGCGACGCTCACCTGGGAGGCGCTCTGCTTCGCCGTCACCTCGGGCTCGAGGTCGCCCTTGCGGACGGTGCCGATGGCGCGGGCCTGGACCGTGTAGGTGCCGGCGAACTGGTTGTAGTCGAGCGGGCCCTCGGTGGTACCGGACAGCGTGTCGCCGACGTTCGCGACGGGGAACGCCTGCTGGGCGGTGGGGATCAGCGACTGCACCATGAGACGGCCCGAGTTGGGGTCGTCGTAGCCCTTGTAGAGGGTGCCGCCCCGCTCGGTGGGGTTCTGGCCGGGCCGGACCGTCACCCACATCTCGGAGTACGGGTCCGTGGCGCCGACCACACGGCTGCTGCCGATGCGGACGTTCATGCCCTCCAGCGACTCGTAGGTGTCGAGGGCGTACTCGTCGGGGCGCAGCGGCAGGTTCTCGATGCTCGCGCCGCCCGCCTGCGGGGCGAACCGCTCGGGCACCGAGTGCTTGTCGAGGACGACCGGGGCGGGCACGGCGTTGCCGCTGGACACGACGGTCACCGTGGCCTTGGTCAGTTCGGTGACCGACTGGACGCCGGTGCTCTGGCCGCCCGGGTAGTACTCCTGGACGGTGGCGTCGACGGAGACGCTGTCGCCCACCTTCACGGTGGGCGTGGTCGAGCCGGTGAAGACGAAGACGCCCTCGCTGGTGCGCGGGTCCGCGTCGGGGTTCGGGTCCTGGAACCAGAAGCCCTGCGAGGAGCCGTACGCGCGGACGCCGGTGACGATGCCGGTGACCCCGGAGACGGCCTTGCCGTCGAGCGGCGAGACGCGGGAGGTGCCCTGGATGTCGTGGATCTTCGCCGGGGTGGCCGGCGGGGTGGTGGGAGGCTGCGTGGTCGGCGGGGCGGTCGGGGTCGTGCCGCCGCTGTCGCCGGTGTTCTGCGGGGACGGGTCACCGGCCGTGAAGTCGGCGGCGTTGTCGTCGGTGTCGGCGAGGGAGGCCGAGCGCGCCACGGACGCGGTGTTGCTCGCGCCGGCCGCCGCGCCGTTGCCCTCGTGCACCACCGCGGTGCCGAAGCCGACCAGGTCCTTCACCCGGGGGTCCGCCTGGCAGTCGGCGGCGGTGAGGCAGGTCAGCGGGTCGCTGCCGGTGACCAGGGCGACGGTGCCGTTGGTGCCGGACACGTTGATGGAGCCGGTGGCGTCGGGCGTGGGCAGGGCCTTGGTGCCGCCCGTGCCCGCGGCTTCCTGGACCAGGTAGCGGCCGCCGCCGGCGAGCGAGCCGGTGAGCGGGGTCGACTGCCACTTGGAGGACGCGGTCGGCGTGCCCGGCAGGTACTGGACGCTGTAGCCGCTCAGGTCCACCGAGCCGCTGCCGGCGTTGGCCAGTTCGACGAAGTCGTTGGTGTACGTGGCGCCCGAGTTGCCGCCGCCTCCGTAGACCTCGGCGATCAGGGCCTCGTGCGAGGCGGCCATGGCGTTGATGCTCAGACCGGCGGTGGCGAGCACGACGGCGCCCGCTATGCCGTAGGGCAGGGCGCGCTTGCGTCTGGTGTGCTGGGGACGCGGCTCGGCGGCCTCGGGTGAGGGGTGCGACACGGAGGAGCTCTCCTTCATGCAGACGGCGTGACGTGGGTACGTGAGCGTGCGGGACCGCCCCGGCGTACGACCGGGCCAAGATACGCGCGTAGACAATGCGATCGCAGCACTCCGGAGGTGAACTCTGGGACACAAACGGAGGTCTGGGATTCCGGTTGACCGTCTCCAGTTCCGGGTCTTCCGTCAACTCGCTTGCGCCGCAGGTGCGTTGACAGTCAGCGGGATCGGCGCGACGGTGAGGGTCCCTGCCGGGTCCCCAGTGCGGAGGCCGTCCGTTGACCAGTTCGTCAGTACCCCGCTCGGAGGCCGATCTCGTCGAACGCGTACGCGTGCTGCAACCGCTCATCCGGTCGCACGCCCTGCGCGCGGAGCAGGAACGGCGGGTGACCAGCGAGGTCGTCGAGGCTCTCACCGGCGCCGGAATCCACCGTATGAACGTCCCCCGCCGTCACGGGGGTTACCAGACCTCCTTACGGACTCAGGTCGACGCGCTGAGCGCCGTCTCCGCGGGGTGCGGGTCGGCCGGGTTCATGGCGTTGATCCAGGCCGGGTGCGCGTTCATCGCTTCCCTGTTCCCCGACGAGGCCCAGGACGAGATCTTCACGGACCCCGACGTACGGGTCGGCGGCACTCTCGTCCCGAGTTCGAAAGCCGTTCCCGTCGACGGCGGTTACCTGGTGAACGGGAACTCTCCCTTCGCGACCGGCTGTCAGGACGCCGACTGGCATCTGCTGACCGCGCTGGCCGGCACCGGGGACGGGCCGCCGGAGATGGTGTGGCTGGCGATCCCCATGACCGATCTCAAGGTGCTGGACGACTGGAACGTCTCCGGTCTGGGCGGGAGCGGCAGCAACACCGTCGTCGCCCAGGATGTGCACGTGCCCGCCCACCGCGTCCTGCCGGTCGCGCCGTTGCTGGCGGGCACGTTCCCGTCCCGGCGCAACGGCGCCGACCCCTTCTACCGGATGCCGGTCCTGCTGCTGTTCTGTGCCTGGACGGCCGCGAACGCCCTCGGACTGGGCCGCGCGGCCGTGACGGAGTTCGGGGAGCGCATCCACCGGCGGGGCATCACGTACACCCTCTACGAGCGTCAGCACGAGGCACCGGTGACGCATCTCCAACTGGCCGAGGCCGAGATGAAGGTCTCCTCGGCGGAACTGATCACCGCCGACTTCGTGGGGCTGATCGAGGCCAGGGCGGCCGACGCACGGCCCTTCACGGCGCAGGAGCGGGCTCGGATCAGGGCGCAGTGCGGGTATCTGACGCGGTTGTGCAAGGAAGCCGCCGACCTGGTCGGATCCGCGTCCGGCGCCTCGTCCCTGCACCGGGAGGTGCCGATCCAGCGGATCGTCCGGGACCTCAACGCCCTGGGCCTGCACTCGTTCGTCAACCCCACCGCCAACCTGGAGCTGTACGGCCGGGTGCTGTCGGGGCTCGACGCCGGGACGCCGTTCCTCTAGGGCCCTTCTGATGGATCTCCGTGGAAGAAGGAGCGGCGTTCGGTGCGTGCGATCGGCGTGCGGGGTGGCGGGTCATGTGGCGGAGC